>CAJOGS010000005.1 GCA_905234045.1 uncultured Selenomonadaceae bacterium
CTTTAGTACTTTTTTTGCTTCGGAAAAAAGAAAGTACATTTAAATAAATTTCATCAGTAAAATTTGATTTTTTTAACACGCCTTAGCAAGATTTTCCGAGTTCAAAAGATTTTTTCAAGGCAGAATGGTTTTTAATTTCGCCCGCACCTGTAACACCGCCGACAAAAATTTTTCCTGCCAATTTTGCTTTTTCAAAACATTCAATCCAGCCTTCAAGACCGTTTAAAGCGCGTTCAAAAATTTCATCACCTTCCTCCGCCGCCGTCGCAAGCATATAAATTTCACGAAAAGCATAATCTGAAGGGTACAAAGGGTTTGCTCTATCCAAAACAGTTTTAAGTTGTCCGCTCATTTCGTAGTAATAAATCGGCGTGGCGAAAACTAAAATGTCGGCAGTCAACATTTTTTGAGTAATTAAATTTGCATCGTCTTGAATCACACAGCGCAAACTTTTTTGGCAAGCAAGGCAACCGCGACAAAATTCAATTTTTTTATCACGCAATGAAATAAATTCTACTTCGTTACCTGCAGATTTCGCACCGTCTGCGAATGATAAAGCCAATTTTTCGGAATTACTGTTTTTTCTCAAACTCGAAGAGACAATTAAAATTTTTTTCATAAAGCCGACCTCCCAAAATTATTTTTCAAATCTTACAGAAATATTTCCGCGTCCAACGGCGTCTGACAAATTTTCAGCATTTAAAATTTTTCCGAGCCGCGTATAACTGTAGCCGCTTGAAAAATTTTCGTAAAAAAGTACAACAGTATTTGAACTCCATAACATTAAATCGCCCGCGTTAATCGTGCCGACGCGCTTGTCATTCGACGGCAAATTTTTTCCTAGTCTGTGATATTTTTCATTGCCGTTCAATTCGTTCATCGTAATTTCAAGCGGCAACATTTTATAAAAATTCTGCGCCGCGTCGTTATTTTCTAAAATCGCATCAAAAATTTTATTTCCGACGATAATTTTAATTTGCATAGATTGAATTTCACTCCCGACGGGCTTTAAATTATTTTCGGCTGATTGAGTTTCTCCGCAACCTGTTGAAATGGTTAAAATTAAAATTGCGACAAGTACAAGAATTTTCATTTCAATCACCCCAAAATTTTTTATCTTATGCATAAATTTTACAGGATTTCCGAGTTATTAGCCAATATTTAAATTACATAATTTGATATTCCAATTCAGAATAACATTTGATAAAATTTTCGGCGAGGTGTTGAAAATTGGAAATTCGACTTGCAAAATATTTTTTGGCGGTTGCACGAGAAAAAAACTTTACAAGAGCGGCGGAAATTTTGCACGTTTCGCAACCGTCATTATCAAAACAAATCAAGGAACTTGAAGAAGAATTTGGAAAAAAATTATTTGTTCGCCAAAGTTCGGGAATAAAATTAACTGAAGAAGGAATTTTCTTTAAAAATCGTGCGGCGGACTTAGTGGAATTGCATGAAAAAATTGAATCTGAAATGAAAAATTCAGAAATCGGCTACGGAGAAATTTTTTTCGGCTTGGCTGAATCGTTTCAGATAAAATTTGTGGCGCAGGCGATAAAAAATTTGAAGACATATTCAGATTTAAAATTCAGCGTAATAAGCGGCGACACCGAGCAAATTATTGACAAATTGGACAACGGCATTTTAGATTTTGCGGTATTGGCGGAAAATCCTGACTTTCACAAATATAATTTTTTGCAATTTCCGGAAGCTGACGAATGGGGCTTAATAATTCCTGCTGATGACGAAATTGCACAAAAAAAATTTATAACATTTGAAGATTTAATCGGCTTGCCGTTATTTTGTTCGGGACAATCTTGGCGGAAAGAAATTTCAGAATGGTGCGGCGGACAAACTGAAAAATTAAATTTGGCAGGTTCATTCAAATTATCTTACAACGGCGCAGTTTTTGTGCGGGAAAAATTGGGTTACCTGCTGACATTTGACAAGCTGATAAATTTTGAAGAGTTGGTATTTCGCCCACTTTATCCGAAATGCGAAACAAAATTATATTTGGTCTGGAAAAAATTTCCGAAATTTTCACCTGCAGCCGAAAAATTTTTGGCGGAAATAAAAATTTTATTTGCCGAATCAAATTGAAAATTTATTCGTAATCGACAATTTTTTTTTCGAACAAATAAGGCGTATTGAAAAATTATTTTAACTGCAAAAACTGCTGATGAATAATAAATTAAATTTTGCTGACTAAGGCGTGTTGAATAATAGAAACTAAAAAATTTTGAAAGTTGGAATTACTTAACCTTCAGCAAATGTCTTTTAGCAAGATTACCCGCGCCCCAGCCCGTCTCTGTTTTTGCCTGTTATTAAAAGTGGTGTAAAAGGTGGAACGCGGCTGTACTGCTGACCTGTTACCGCGCCTAACGCGAAAAACCTTGCAAATGCGATGAATAAGAGCATTTGCTGGCAGAGCGTCTTTCTTGCAAATGCGACGAGTAATTTTGTCAAGACAAAGAAAAAGTACGTTAAATATATGAAAAAATATTAAAGTTGAATTATTCAACACGCACTAGCAAAGAAAAGTAAGTTTAATATAAAAATATTAATTTGAAAACAGATTTATTCAGAACCACCTATCAATGAAAAAGCACATTTAATATATAAAAAGATACGAGTTTGCAAACAAACCTTAACAGCTACAAAAAATTTTAATCAGTAGAAATAGAATTTTTAAATTGCCCCAAAACTATAAAAAGCCTCGCCAAAACTGCGGGGCTGAAAATTTCTAAAATGGCGGAGGGGGTGGGATTCGAACCCACGGTAGTTATTAGCTACACTTGATTTCGAGTCAAGCACCTTCAACCACTCGGACACTCCTCCATAACGCGCTAAAGGTTATCACAATTTTTTTTCGCTGTCAACTTTTCTTGTAACGAAAATTTTATCAATCCTTGCGCCGTCCATTCTTTCAACGCGGAATTTAAATTTATTCCATTCTCTAAACTCTCCAACTTTCGGAATGTAGCCGAAAAGCGAAGTTAAAAAGCCGCCCATTGTATGAAAATGATCTCTTTCCTCGTCCGGCAAAGTTTCAAAATTAAATTGCCGCTTAAAATCTTCAATATCATAAAGACCGTCAACAAGCCAGTTATTATCTTTTTTCAGTGAAAATTGCGGCTCTTCAGGTTCTTCCAGTCCGACTATTTCCTGTGCAATATCGTCAAGCGTGATAAAACCGACAACGCCGCCATATTCGTCATTGACAATGGCGACAGAATCGCCGGACGCTTTAAATTTTTCGACAAGGCGGAAAGTCTCCATAGTGCGCGGTACAAAAATCGGCTTTTTGATAATCGCTGACAAATTAATTTCTTCAGATTTTTTATCTAAAACGGCGTCAAGTAAATCTTTTGCGTAAATCACGCCGCGACATTCATCTAAACTGCCGTCACCGACGGGAAAAATATTTTGATTATGGGAGCGAATAATTTTCAAATTTTGTTCGATACTGTCAGAAATATCAAGCCAAATCATTTGAGTACGCGGCGTCATCAGCGAATACGCCGTTAAATCGCTGAGTTGAAAAATTTTGTCAACCATTGCGCGTTCTGATTGTTCAAAAGTGCCGTCTTCAGTGCCCTGTTCAATTAAATCTTTAACTTCATCTTCGGTAACAATATCGGAAGTTTCGGCGTTCATTCCAAAAATCATCATAAAACCGCCGGTAATATTTGAAATAAAAATAATCGGCGGGCTGAAAATTTTTAGAATCAATCTGAAACTTTTGTAATGTTCAATTAAAGTTTTTTCAGGCGATTGTTGAGCGACACGCACGGGCAAAAATTCGCCAAACGTCAGCATTATAAAAATTACAAAGGCAACAGCGATTATCACTGAAATTATTTGCGCATTTTCAAAAAAATTTATTTGTTCAAAGATAAATTTTGAAATTGGCAACGCGCAGAATGACGATAAAATTAATGCGACGGTTGAGCCGGCTTTTGTGACTAACAGAGGAATTGCGGGCGAATCTAAAATTTGCATTGCCGCCGCCGCGTTTGTATTGCCGTCATTTGAAAGTTTTTCAAGGCGTCCATGCAAACTTTCTGACAGTGCAGTTTCCATTAAAGCGAAATAGCCGCTTACCAGTGCAAAAATCATTAAGACTGCCGGCGGCAAAAGTGACGAGTACAAAATTTCACAGTCCTTTCAAAAAAGTTAAGAAATTGTAACAAGTAACCTTTTGAAAGTCAACGCCAAACAAAAACAGAGCCGAACAATTTCTTGTCCGACTCTGCGAAATTTCAAATTAGAAATTTACAGCCTCTTTAAGACCTTTGCCCGCCTTGAATGACGGAAGTTTTGATGCCGGAATGTCGATTTCTTCGCCGGTACGAGGGTTGCGACCTTTGCGCGCACTGCGAGTGCGGTTTTCAAAAGTACCAAAACCGATGATTTGAACTTTGTCGCCTTCGATTAAAGCCTTTTTGATTGAGTCAAAGACTGCAACAACAGCTTTGTCAGACTGTTTGCGATCGAGACCGGATTTTTCAGCAACATTTGCTACTAATTCTGCTTTTGTCATAAAAATATAACCTCCTAATATTTAAATACCGCCAAACTTTAGCAGAAAGTTTAACAAAAATCAAGTACCTTAGGCAATTATATCAACATTATTGCCAAGATTCGGATCCAAACTGTCCAATTCTTGTAAAACTTCCTCTGCTTGTTCGGTAGTGGTTTCCATTGCCATTTTCATAACAGCAACGCCAAAATCTTGTTGTGTTTGTGCCAAATGCATATCGACTGATAAAGCCGCAATGCTCATATCCATAGCCGCCACTCCTTCCCTGTCGCGCGTATCTTACCACAGGTCGCGCCACTATGCAATATTTTTGATAAAATTTTTTGAAAGATTTTTAAATTATTTTTCAGCCGCGCCGTTACGCCATATTTTTAATAAATTTTTCAGATAAATTTCTGACGATTTTATCTTCGTCAAGTAAAATTTCAAGCGTCGGATTTTTGATAACTGTGCGAGAGTTCATGGCGTTTTCAATCACGTCATAAATTTGCAGGAATTTAATTTTGCCCGCCAAAAATTCTGCAACGGCAACTTCATTAGCCGCGTTGAAAATACAAGGCATCGTTCCGCCAATTTTGCCCGCCTCGTACGCAAATTTTAAACCTTTGAAAGTCTCCATGTCAGGTTGTTCAAAAGTCAAATTTTTTATCTGCCAAAAGTCCAACTTTTTAATCGGAGAAATTTTTCTGTCGGGATAAGTCAGCGCGTATTGAATGGGAAGGCGCATATCAGGCGCGGCAAGTTGTGCAATAATGGAGCCGTCGCAAAATTCAACCATTGAATGAACAATACTTTGCGGGTGTACGACAACTTGAATTTGATCGTATTCGACGCCGTACAAAAATTTTGCTTCAATGACTTCTAAACCTTTGTTGACGAGTGACGCCGAATCGACGGTAATTTTTTTGCCCATGTTCCATGTCGGATGCGCCAAAACTTCCTTGACAGTTGCATTTTGTAAATCTGCGCGCGTTTTACCTCTGAAAGGACCGCCGCTTGCAGTCAGCAAAAGTTTTTCGATTGATTTATAATTTTCGCCCTGCAGACACTGGAAAAATGCGCCGTGTTCGCTGTCCACAGGCAAAATTTTAACGCCGTATTCATCAGCCAATTTTGTAACAATTTCGCCCGCAACTACGAGAGTTTCTTTGTTGGCAAGGGCGATATTTTTTTTGCATTTAATGGCTTTAATCGTCGGCTCAAGCCCCGCAAAACCGCTCATTGACGTTAAAACAATTTCCACGCCGTCGAATCCTGCCGCGTCGATAAATGCTTGACGCCCGCCCGCTGTTTCCGTGCCGTCAAAATGTTTTTCCGCCAAAATTTTATAGGCGTCTTCGTCGGCAAGTACCGCCAATTCAGGTTTAAATTCTTCAATCTGTTTTGAAAATAATTCGACGTTGGAATTTGCCGCCAATACCGAGACTTTAAATTCGTTCGGCAAATTTCGCACAACGTCCAATGCTTGAGTTCCTATTGAACCGGTTGAGCCGAGTATTGCTATTTTTTTCATTAAAATTGGCGCAAAATTTTTAATTGCGCCGTTCACTCCTTTTAAAAAATTTTTTTATATTTTTATTCTTAGAGCGCGTTAAATAATTAAAGTTTCAAATCTTCTATTTGCTAGTGCGTGTTGATTAATTCAGTTTTAAATTTTTTTATATTAAGATTTACTTTTCTTTGCTGCTCCAAAGAAAAGTAACAAAAGAAAAGAGCTTTAGCGGCGTTAATTCGCTTCACGCTCATTCGCACGCCGCCCGCGCCGCACGTCCTGTGCGGCATCTTAGTTTTTCGTGTTTAGTCAACAAAAGTTAGTTCGCTAATCATCAGCAGTTTTGCAGTTTAAATATTTATTCAAAAATCCCTAGTGCGTGTTGAATAAATCAGAAATATTTTTCCAAAATCCCAAAGTGCGGACTGTTTGTAGTGCGATAGTGCGATAGCTATAACACTAACACACTATAACACTATCCAACTACCGCACTAATGCCAAATTACCGCGCAAATATTTTCGCCGTTAAAATCGGCAACACCGAAATTAATTTTATCGCCGCTGTGAACGCCAAAATCCTGCTGTAATTCGTTTAAAAGCGTCCCTGTCAATAAATTACCCTCAACGCTCGTACAACGTACCCACGCCTGTTCAGGTTGCAAATTTTCGCCGTGAAAATAAACTGCCACATCGTCAGGAAAATTTGGATGGCGCAGGCTGTCAATCGTTTTAATGTAGCGTGTTTTTTCTTTGCCCTTATCGAAAGCGAAATTGTCTTCAAGAATTTTAATTTTGTCAGTGAAGGCGGAGGCGTATTTGTCAGGCAAAATTTTAATTTCAACGTCTTCAATTTCTGCGCGCCGAAATGCAACAACTTTTTTGTAGCTTGCAGAAAAAACTTTGATTTTATCGCCGTCAATTTGCGCGCTTGCCAAAATTTTAAATTTAAATCCTGTTTCCTCGTCAATGTAGCCGTAAGTTAAAAAGCCGTCCATTTTCTCTTCAACGGGATAATCAAAAATATCGCGCAGATTTACCTTTGCAAGAATTTCTTCGCCTGTCAGCAGACAAATTTGTTTGTAAGTTTCACGGAAATTTGTTTCATATACTTTCAAAATATCAGCTCCAAAATTTTTTTTAGATTGTAGCACAAGCCGCGCAAAAGTGCTATAATCGCCGCATTATGGAAATTAAAATTATTAAAGCTGATTATATCGCATCAGCGGTAAAAAGTTCACAGTATCCCGAAGAAGTTTTGCCGGAAATCGTTTTTATAGGGCGTTCAAATGTCGGCAAGTCTTCATTAATTAATTCTCTCTGCAACAGAAAAAATCTTGCGCGTACTTCGCAAGTGCCGGGTAAAACTCAAACTATCAATTTTTACAAAGTTACTCTGAAAATTTTAACTGCCGACAATCTGACAATCTATCCATCTGTTCATCTGGTAGATTTGCCCGGCTACGGTTACGCCAAAACTTCAAAGACTAACCGCACTGTTTGGGCTAAATTTATTGACGAGTATTTGAAGAAAAGCCCGCAAATTAAATTTGTCTGTCAACTTGTCGATATGCGCCACGCGCCTATGGATTCTGATTTGCAAATGTTTCAAAATATACTTGAAAAAAATTTGCCCGTACTGATTATCGCCACGAAGTCCGATAAACTTTCTAAAAATGAACGCGCAAAAAATTTAGCATTAATTAAAAAATCTTTCGCTATTGATGAATTGCCGATACTTCCTTACAGTTCCAAAAATTATGAAGGTACTTCAGATTTGCTTGACGTTATTGCCGATTCTTTGTAAAATATCTGAAATGAATACGTTTCATTTTTCAGATAAAGGAGAGTCAGACAATGGAGCTTTCAATTTTCGACAAAGAATTATTGAACTACCTGCAGGGAAATATTCCAATTTGCAGCAGACCTTTTGCGAAAATGGCGGCGGAACTCGGCACGGACGAAGAAACAATTATTTCAAGAATCCGCGCATTGAAGGCGGAGGGTTATCTTCGCCGTATCGGAACTTTTTTTAATTCAAACAATCTCGGTTACGTCGGCACTTTGGTTGCGTTGAAAGTTTCGCCGAATGAAATTGCGCCGGTTGCAGAGGCAGTTAATAAATATCCTGAAGCAACGCACAATTACGAACGCGAAGGCAAATATAATTTGTGGTTTACACTTTTGACGCGGGATAAAAATCACGAATCAGATATTTTGAATGAAATTCGCAATTTGCCCGGCGTTGAGGATATGCTCAAATTAAAATCTAACAAGAAGTACAAAGTCAATGTGCAATTCAAACTTAACTAAAACCGACGAAGAAATTATCAAGGCGTTGCAGGAAGATTTTCCCTTGTGCGAGGAGCCTTATAAAGTTTTGGCGGAACGCGTAGGCGTAACCGAAGAAGAATTTTTACAGCGCGTTCAAAAATTTGTTGCAGAGAAAAAAATTCGCAAAATGGGCGCGGTACTTCGACACCGTGAAGTAGGATTTAAATTCAACGCGCTGTGTGCGTGGGAAGTGCCGCCTGAAAAATTGGACGACGTGGCAAAAATTATGTCGAATCACCCTGCAGTTTCGCACTGCTACGACAGAAACACCGCGCCGAATTGGAATTATAATCTTTATACTATGATTCATGCCAAAACCCGCGAAGAGTGCGACGCCATTATTTTAGAATTGGCGAAAATGGCGGGCATTGAAAATTATCAAGTGCTTTATTCAAAAAAAGAATGGAAAAAAACTTCCATGAAATATTTTAAAGACTAGGATTAAAGGGCTAGTGGTTAGTGGTTAGGTTTTAGAAGTTGCAGATGATTATCGAAAAAATTTACTGACTAAGCAAAAAAGCGTCTTTATTTTTTTCTTTGACAAGACAAAGAAAAAGTTCGTTAAATATAAAAATAATTTTTAAAATAATCTTCAACAGCAACTAATTACTAACAACTACAAAACTATACCACTACCACACTACACGGATATTAGCTTTTAAATCTAAGAATAGGAGCAAAAATTTAATGACAAAAAAATTTCCATTTCATTATGGTTACATTGTGGCGGCGTGTTGTACCCTCGTTACAATGTTTAATATCGGACTGGTGCTCAGTTGCGCCGGTATTTTTTTTGTACCGATAAGCGAAGAGTTAGGCGTTCCCGTCGGCAAAGTTGCAATGTACCTTTCATTCAATTTAATTGCGTCGTCGATAATGCTTTCATTTTCCGGAAAACTTATGGAAAAATTCGGCGCACGGCTGATGATGACAATTTCCTCAATCATTATGGGCATAACTTTAATAACAATGTCGAAATTTACCGCGCTGTGGCAATTTTACGCGGCGGGTACAGTTTTGGGCATTACATTTACATTTTTAATGTATTTGAGTTTCCCGACGATTATACCGCGTTGGTTTAATAAAAAAGTCGGCTTAATGATTGGAATTGCGGCGGCAGGTTCAAGCATTGGTGGCGCAATTTTTAATCCTGTTTGCGGAATGTTGATAAACAATTACGGCTGGCGAACTACTTATATAATTTTGGGCGCGGTGATTTTAATTGTAGTTTCGCCGATAATTGGAATTTTTTTGAGAAATAAACCTGCTGATGTCGGATTAAAACCTTACGGCGATTCAAATATTTCTGCGCGACAAAATAAAAATGACGGTTACGAATACCGCCAAGTTTTGAAAATGCCGATGTTTTACGGCTTGTTTATGTTTGGTTTTCTGATGAGTACGATTGCAAGCGTTTTCCATTTTGTGCCGAAATACGCGGCAACTTTAAATTTTAGTTTGGAAGAAGCGGCAATGGCGGCAAGCGCGGCAATGATTGGCTCAACAATCGGCAAAGTCGGACTCGGCTGGATTAATGATAAAAGTTTGAAACTCGGCGTACTTGCCACTATAGGACTTGGAATTTTTGGACTTGCTTTAATGTTTTTGGGAAATTCCGGACTGACATTTTTAATTGGCGGCGGCTTTTTATTCGGCTGGGCTTATGCCGGCGTATTTGTACAAACGCCGCTGCTTGTTCGCGCAGTTTTCGGCAACAAAAGTTATTCGCAAATTTATTCCAACATTTCAATCGGCTTGACAGTCTCGGCGGCAATAGCAATGGCGGCATGGGGATATTTGGCGGAAATTGGCGGCTACAGCGCAGTTTTCAGCGTCGCAATAGTTTTACTTGCAATTTGCGGCGTGATTGGTTTCAGAGCTTTAAAAACGGCTAAATAATTTGCAAATTTCTTTAAAAAACCCTTCCAAACGGCAGGGCTTTTTTATTCGCTTGATGGATATACAAATATACAAGAAAGTTTGTTTTCATAAAATTTATTTAAACTTATGCCGCCGATGCCATAAAGAATAGCTCCCTCGTTACTTTGAACGAATTTTTCTATTTCATCAAATTCCAATATATGAACCTTGTTAATACTGAATAAAACTTTTTTGCACGTAGTTTCAAAATCTTTAATTGAAAAGTCGTTAGGCTCGTTAACTGCAATCATTAACAATTTTATTCTGCCGTTCAAATCATCTGTATAAGCCGCAATGTGCATACCGTTATCTAACGAATATATAATTTCGCCGCTTTTTTCATTTTGGGTGTAGATTATTTTTGCGCCTGATACAAGCGAGTTGTTATAAGCGTCTCTAAATTCTTCAGGCGTTCCAAAGTCTTTTTGCAGACTTAAGGCGTTAAGAACTGCAATACATATTATTACTGCCAAAATTGCACTTGCAATGATATTCTTCTTAGTGTATTCCATATCGTATAATTCTCTTAAATATTTTTCGGTCGTGTTGGTAAAATAGATTTTAGACTGTTTGTAAAATATTTTTTATAAATTAAATGTACTTTTTCTTTGCTCGTCCAAAGAAAGGCGGCGGCGGGCGTCCATGACCGCCGTTTCCTAAACTTGCAAACGTTACACTATTTTTAACTTTACCAACACGCCCTAATCTGTTCAAGTAAAATTTTTAAAAATTTCCAGTAACAATTTATCAATTTTTGCATAGTCGGGACGATCCGGCAAATGTGAATTTTTATACGCCGACAAAATTTTTGCGTCGTATTCATCAACCATTTTGAAAACTTCGTCAAGCGTAATTTCACCAGTGTGAATTTTTCTTAAAATCGGCAAATCTTTTTCACGGTAAGTTATAATTCCGCGCCCTTCCAAAATATCAATTCCCGTCATATACAGGCGAATTAAATGCATTGCGTGCTTGTGCAAATGGTTATCATCTTTCTTGCGGTTGCGGTGATTCAATTTTGCGTAATTATTTAGCATTGTACCGAGACCCGCATTCATGGCAAAAAATTTTTTCAACGGCAATTTTTGGGCGTCAACCGAAATTAAAATTTCTTCGCCGAGTTCAAAATTTATTTCGGCATGATTTAAGCCGTATTCATTCTGACAAGCAAGCATCATTGATTCGATTGATTTAATAATGTGCAAATTTTTTTCACGTTGCGGGTAACTGTCATTAGCCAACGCATTTTGCAAGCGTCGAAGTTGCGCCGTAGCATAACCGACAAATTTTTTGTACGCCAATTTTGACAAAAAAATTTCCGCGTTATCACGGATTTTTTTGCCAACGGCATTCATATACAAAATATCTTGTTCCCGCGTGCCGAGCATTTCAATAACGTTGGGATTACATTCGGCGCAGAGTTTGAAAAATTTTCGCAAGCTGTAAATTACTGTATCAGTTTCAGAATCTTCAATTTGCTCAAAACTTTTGTCAATCAAAACAGAATCTACCGACTCAAGCGCAATTCCGCGAATGTCTGTATCGGAATTTTCATTGTTCGTGCCGTAAGCCCTTGAGCCGGCAAGCGTCAAATAAATAATATTTTTTCCGAGCCGCTTATCTTCAGTTAAAAATTTATACGCGGGCATTAAAAGCGGCGAATTATTTTCAAAAATATTTTCAGTGTTCATTATTTTCAAGTGCAGACATTTTTGCAAGGCGGCGGTTATGGCGTTCATCATTAGAAAAATCTGTAGTCAACCACGCCTTCACAATTTCGCCCGCAACGCCAAAACCTAAAACGCGACCGCCCATTGCCAAAACATTTGCATTGTTGTGTTCGCGGCTCATCTTCGCAGAAAAAACATCATTGCACAAGGCGCAACGAATACCCTTGATTTTATTTGCGGCGATTGAAATACCGATGCCCGTACCGCAAAGTAAAATTCCGCGCTCCGCCTTGCCGCTGACAACTTCGGCGCAAACTTTTTCCGCAATATCGGGATAATCTACCGAATCATTTCCGAAAGTGCCGACATCATTAATTTCAACGTCAAAATTTGCCAAAACTTTTTTAACTGCGTCCTTCAATTCAACCGCGCCATGATCACTGCCAATAGTAATTTTCATTTCAATCACTCCCAGATTTTTTTTGATTTTATAATGATTTAAATTTGGCGTCAAGATAGTTGCAGAAATTGCGGCGCGGCTTTATAATTTGCCGATGAAAGAGAGTGATTTTAAATGGCTGTAAAAATTGGGACAATGACGACGCCGACTTCTCCATTTGAATTTATTCACGGGAAAAGCGACCGCGTACAAGAAAAAGATACAAGTTTTGCCGAAGAACTTTTCGACCAACAAAATGAAGGCGTTTCGCATGAAGAAATGGAGGCTATGCTCAAAAAAATTGACGAGCAAGCCGGAAAATTAAGCAGAACGCCGACATATGAAGAACTGCGCGAATATCGCACGATGATTAAAAATTTTATAGGCGCGGCTGTCGGCAGTATGTACGAATTGAACGCGCAAGCCGGCTGGGACAGAATGGGGCGTCAGCGCGTTTATACGACGGTTAGAAAAGTTGACCGCAAACTGGAAGAAATGGCTGAAAAAATTCGGCTGGGACAATCTGATAAACTGGACATTATCGCAAGTCATGACGCAATACGCGGTATGCTTGTCGATCTGTATATGTGATGAATAAATTTAGTTGGCAAAATATTTTTGGTAACGCGCCGCGTATTGAGCATTTGAAAAAAATTTTGTCTGAAGAAAAATTTCCGCACGCTGTAATTTTTTCAGGCGTTGAAGGTATCGGCAAAAGAAAAATCGCCGAAATTTGCGCGGCGGCTTTACTTTGTGAAAATTCAAATGTTGAGGCTTGCGGCGTCTGTGAAAGTTGCCGAATGTTGGCGGCGGGCAGTCACCCTGATTTTTATATTGTGGAGCCGGAAAAATCTAAATCTGCGCCGAATATCAAAATTGGACAAATTCGCACTCTTCAAAATGAAGTTTCATTACAGCCGAATCATTCAAATTGCAGAGTTGTCATTATTGACGGCGCGGAACTGATGAACAACGCGGCGGCGAATTGTCTTTTGAAAACTTTGGAAGAACCGACGGGGCAAACGATTTTTATTTTGACTTCCGCCAATCGCGCAGGGCTTTTAATGACTTTGCGCTCACGTTGCGGCACGATTAATTTTGAAAAAATTTCATCGGAACAAATTCAAAATGCGTTGGAAATGCGCGGCGTTGAATCCGAACGCGCCGAAACTGTTTCACTGATTGCCGACGGCAGTTTTGGACGCGCTTTAAAATTGGAAGAATCAGGCGGCTATGAAATTCGTGAAGACGCCTTGAATTTTCTGGAAAATCTTTTGGCAAAAAAAATTACCGTCGAAGAAATTTTCAATCGCGGCAAAAATTTTTCTGACGGTTCAAGGGAAAATTTTTCTGACTTCGTTACATATATTCAAAAAATTCTGCGCGATGTTTTTTTACTCAATCAAGCCGAACTTTATAATTCTGATTTAAAATTGCGTCTTGAAAAATTTAAAATCTCGGAAAAAACTTTGTACGAACTTTTTGACGAAGGCAAAAAAATTCAGCGCAAACTTGCTTCAAATGCAAATCTGCGCCTTTTGGTTGAATCTTATTTTATAAAACTAAAACAAATTGCTGATTAGGCAGTAGGCAAGAGGCATTAGGCAGTAGTACTATCACACTACACCACTACCACACTACCCAACTACAAGAGGTGTAAATCATGAAAAAACTTCTAAAAATCTTTGCAGTTATTGTATCGTTGCTGACAATTTCAATTTCGGCGGCGTCGGCAGAAAGTCCATATCCTGCCACTTTGGAAAATGGCGTTTTAATTTGTGTTGACGGCGGAATGGGCGTTGGTCGCTACGCTGATAAAGATTCTGTGAGCGTCGATAAATACGCGCCGCCTTTCTATGAACTTTCGATTGATATTTTTACAGTTAATTTTTCTGAAGAATATTGGAAAGAACACGGCAATTATATTTACAGTCCCTATAATATCAGTAATACTGTAAGATTGTATTTTCGATACAACTGGGATACAAAAACAATTTTCCATAAACAAAACGACGTTTGGAAAGTTTGGGATTTAAACCGCCATTACAGCCACGCTGACGGCAACCCCTTAATCCCGTACGCCGCCGAAGTTGCATTTGTTTCGGCGTATCATATGAAATTTTTTGACGATAAAACAGGTTACGACGGTTACCGCGTAATTGACAAAGTTTTATATGACGCGCTCGGTATTTAGGGGCTAAGGGCTAGAGACTAGGGCGTGTTGAAAAATTAAAAAATCCGCAAAGTGCGGACGGAAATTACTTGCTAAGGGCGTACGGTAACGTTCGTGCGACCAAAAGGAGCTTACCTACTAAGGGCGTGCGATAATCTAGCAGCTTTGCGGATTCGTTACCGTCTTTTCTTTTGGTACTTTTCTTTGGACGAGCAAAGAAAAGTACATTTAAATAGAAAAAAATATCTGCAAATTAATCTTAAAATTGACTTTTTCAACACGCTCTAGGAGTAGCTTTGCGGATTTGATAACGTCCTTTCTTTTTGGTACTTGCAAATTCGATGAATAATTTGACAAGACAAAGAAAAAGTACTTTAAATATAAAAATTTAAATTTGAAAACCAATTTATTCAACTTGCCCTAGGTGCTGTTTAACAATGCAAAATTTTTTTAAATGTACCTTCTTTTTTCCAAAGCAAAAAAGGAGCAACGCTCCTACTCGTCGCCTTGCAAGTAACAAAAGAAAAGTGCTTTAAAATGAATCCGCAAATCTGCTACCGAAAACTACCCAACTAACAACTAACCACTAGCCACTAAACAGGATAATGACAGGCGATAAAATGATTTGGCTCGATTTCTTGAAAATCGGGCTTTTTTTGTTGGCAAAGTTCCTGACAATGCAAGCAACGATTTTGAAACGGGCAACCTTTGGGAATATCAAGCGGGCTGGGAATATCGCCCGGCAAAATTTCAATATACTGATTTTTTTCTTGCTCGGTAGAAAAAACCGCTTTTAAAAGTGCTTGCGTATATGGATGCCGTGCGCCGTCCAATTTATCGCCGTCCAGTTGCTCCATCATATTTCCCAAATACATTACGCAAATTCGGTGAGCAAACATATTCACCAACGCCATATCATGACAGATGAAAATGTAGGTTATGCCCTTTTCCTGCTGAAGTTTTACCAAAAGTTTTATAATCGTGTCTTGAACAGAAACATCAAGCGCAGAAGTTGCCTCATCGCAGGCGATAATTTCAGGCTGAAGTGCCAACGCCCGCGCTATTGCAACTCTTTGACGTTGCCCGCCGCTCATATTGTGCGGATAACGATTCACAAAGTCCGGCGGTAAATCTACCTGCGCCAAAAGTTCCCGCGCTTTATTTTCCACTTCAGATTTTGAAATTAAATCAAAATTTAAAAGCGGCTCGCAGATAATATCTTTGATTTTCATTTTTGGATTAAAAGCGGCGGTAGGGTCTTGAAAAACCATTTGAATATTTCTGTAATTTTGGCGTTTGTCTTCGCCGCTAAGTTGCGTTATATCCACGTCGTGAAAAATAATTTTGCCGCTTGTCGTTTTTTGCATATTCATAATAGTTTTTAACAGCGTAGTTTTTCCGCAACCACTTTCGCCGACAATGGCAACAGTTTCGCCGCGTCTGACATTGAAAGAAATATCATCACACGCGGTTAAAAATCTGCCGCCGCTTACAGGAAATTTTTTTGTCAAATGTTCAACGCGCAAAATTATTTCAGACATAGCGACGCCCTCCAATTTCCGGCACTGACTCCAATAAACTTTTCGTGTATTCGGCTTGAGGATTATTTAAAACATCGGCAGTTTTGCCGTATTCGACAACTTTGCCTTGCGACATTACCATTAAATTATCTGAAAGGTAACTTGCAACGCCCAAATTGTGAGTAACCATAATCATTGCCGCGCCCGTGCCGCGTGTGATAAACATTAATTCGCCGACAATTTGCGCCTGTGTCGTAACGTCAAGCGCGCTTGTCGGTTCATCTGCCAATAATAATTTCGGCTGAAAAGTTATCGCCATTGCAATTCCGACACGTTGACGCATACCGCCTGAAAGTTCAAATGTATAGGAGTTCATAATATTTTCGGGATTCGGTAAATTCATCAGTACCAATTTTTCAATCGCCATATCATACGCGGCTTTTTTATCCAAATCGCTGTGAACTTGAATATATTCTACAAATTGTTTGCCGATCGTGTGTACAGGGTTCATCATGTTGCCGCTGTCTTGAAAAATCATTGAAATATCTTTGCCGCGCAATTTCCGCCAGCCGTCGTTATCGAGTGCGCGCAGATTTTTATTTTCAAAAATCATTTCGCCTTTTGAAACTTTGCCGCCGCCCGGTAAAACATTCAAAATCGCACGAATTACAGTAGTTTTGCCGCTACCGCTTTCGCCGACTATTGTTAAAATTTCGCCTTCATTGAGTTCAAAATTTACGCCTTGAACCGTCGGCGCGGTACTTTTTGCGTATGAAATTTCTAAATCTGAAACTTTTAACAGCATATAAAATCACATTCCATAGATCATACTTTTCATAATTAATTCGGCGTCGCGTTCGCGGATAATTTCTTCAGCCGGCAACCAGTCTTCAGAAAAGAGAGGCAAGCCTTCAATAATTTCTTTGACAACTTGTTCAACTTTTTTTATCGCCCTTGAATCTTGCGGCGATTTCAAAAATTCGCCCAATGTTGCGCCGACTCTAAATAAATCTTTTTCATTAAGTGCGCGGGTTGTCGGGTCTAAACTCGACAATCTCAAAATCGGATATGAAATATTTTCGTCGGAAGTCATAAGCGTTTCGGCTTTTACCAAAAGTCCCGCCTGTTCCAATTTTGCCGCAACTGATTTATTGTCAACATTTTCAGGCATTTTCGGCAATACCAAATGATTTTCAGTTTTCTTCCAGTAAGTTTCAATTCCCGCCGAATTTAAACCGTTTTCAAGGGCGCGGGCGTTGTCCATAACCGCCTGCGCGTATTCTTTAAATTCAGGACAAGAAACCTCGTTAAAAGTTATTGCCAACGCCGCCATAACATTTTTTTTCAGTGAGGCGTGTCCTGTTTCAATAACAGCTTTTTCCAACAAGTCGGCAAATTTTTTTCTGCATAAAATAATGCCGCTTTGCGGACCGTGCAAGCCGTCACTTCCCGCAAAAGTTAAAATATCTGCATAAGGCACGGGCGAAGGGATTTTACCGGCGGCAACAAGTCCCGCGTTTTGTCCCAAATCTACCCAAAGAATTGCGCCGGATTCTTCCGCCATTTTTTGCATTTTCAAATAATCGATATTGTGCGGGTAATTCGTCGGCGAAAAAATTATCAACTTTGGTCTATTTTTCAACGCCAAATATTTTACATTTTCATAATTTAATCTCATATCGTGCGGATCAATCGCAAATTTTATGAAATTATATTTCATCTGTTCGCCGGTGCAATGTTCTTTTTTGCGAAGGTTGAACGACAAAATAGTATCGCCTGTTTGAGCCAACGCCAATAAAACGACGCGCGATGCCGCAACAGGGTTACCCAATCTCAAAATTGCGTGTTCGGCGTTGAAAAGTTTGCAAGCGCGTTTAACTGCAAGCTGTTCAATTCGGCTGTAATGTTCCAGTGCGTTATGTCCGATGAAATCGTTGCCCAGCGCACCGCCTTTTAAATATTGAGACAACGGCGATGCCGCGCTGTCAGTCGGAATTAATGACAGCGTGGAAAGCTGTCTGTCCAGTGAAAATTTTAGAACTTCGCACAATTCGGGGTCAAATTTTTGCAGTTGCTTGAATAATTTATTGGTTGCCATTTAGTTAGCTCCTTTCGGTGTAGTGGCGTAGTTTCGTAGTCGGGTAGTGTGATAGTGATTAGGTGCTGTTGTAAAAATAAACAATGCTACAACTAAAAAATTTTGAGAGTTGGAATTTCCTAACTTTTAGCAAATTTCTTTCTGTTGGACTACCCGCGCCCCAGCCCGTCTCTGTTTTTGCCTGTTATTAAAATTTGTGTAAAAAGTGGGACGCGGCTGAACGGCTGACTTGTTACCTCGCTAAACGCGAAAAACCTTGCAAAGGCGACGAGTAGGAGCGTTTGCTGGCAGTAGCGTCTTTCTTTTTGGTACCTTTTTCTTTGACAAGACAAAGAAAAAGTACATTTAATTAGAAAAAAATTAAACAAGAAATATTTTACAAACAGCCCCAAGCAAAGAAAAGTAAATTTAATAAATAAAAAAGCAATTAAGTAATATGACTACCGCACTATCCCACTATCACACTACTACGCAATTCCTGTCAGCATATAAAACACGATGCACAGGAACGGTATAAAAAATTTTATTCCCAGCAAAACAATAATATCAAAATAAGAGTCTTTGTGAGTAAGTCCGCAAATCGCCAAAAGTGTAACGAGTGCGCCGCAATGTGGCACGGGGTCAATACCGACTGACGCAATAGAAATTATTCTGTGCAACGCCTCCAGCGAAATTCCTTGAGCAGTCGCCATTTGTGCCCATTGTTCGCCGAGCATTGAAAGTGCGATTGTCAAGCCGCCTGACGCCGAGCCGGTAATTCCGCACATTATATTTGTCGTGACAACCGCCGCAACCAAAGGTCCTGCACTTTCCGCAATTACTGTTAAAATCGCTTTTATTGGGAAAAATCCCGGCATTGTAACCATAACGCTGCCAAATGCAAATCCCGACGCTACATTTAAAACTGCCGCGCAACTTGACGCCGCGCCAAAATTTATTGTTTCAAGTAAATTTTCTCTTTTGGAAGTGTAACGCTTGCGCCCGATATAAGCCGCCGCAAAACTGCTGATAATCAAGGCAACGCTGATTGACCAAATTGCTTGAACTTTGCTGACATTCGGAGTTATTAAACTTAAACCGAACGGGGCGAACGGCTCCAAACTGCTTTGGCTCCAATGAAAACCCCATGCCCAGTTGAAAGGATTACTCAAAATAATATTTATCACGATAACCATTAAAAGCGGAATTAGTGATGCTTGCCAACTCGGCAAAGTTCTGTCGCGTTGCTGTTTCTGTGCAATTTCGCCGCCGTAACCTTCGCCTTTGGCTTTTAAAGATTTTGCGCGGAATGAAAGCCAGCCCATTGCAGAGCCTAAAAATAAAACTGTGGCAAATAAACCGATTCCGACGCCCGCCCAAGTCGAAGTTCCGAAATATGACGACGGTATAATATTTTGAATTTGCGGAGTGCCGGGCAATGCGACCATTGCAAATGAAAAAATTCCTATCCACATTGTGGCAGGCAATAATTTTTTCGGTATGTCAGCTTTTCTGAAAATTTCCGCGCCGAACGGGTACATTACGAACGCTACAACAAAGACGCTCAAACCGCCGTAAGTCAAGGCGGCACAGCCTAAAATTACTGCCAATAATGCGCGTTGTTCGCCGAGCAATGAAATTATTTTTCCTGCAATGGCGGACGCCAAGCCGCCTTTTTCCATTAATCTTGCGAATACCGCGCCGAATAAAAATACAGGGTAATAAGTTTTGGTGTATTCAGCCAGCCGAGTCATGTAAAGTTCGGTATACGTCGGCATTATTCCAAATTCGCTGAGAATTGCTGCGATAATTGCAAAGAATGGCGCAATTAAAATTATCGACCAGCCGCGATACGCCGCGAACATTAAGCCGATTATTGCTACGCCTATACAAAATGTATCCAAATATAAGACCACCAATCTAAAAATTTAGTCGAGACAAAATAAAGCCCTACAACATTTTCAATTTCTCTAATCTAAATTAAAATCCTGCTTAGAGTCTTGAAAATATAGAGCTTAAAAAATTTTTTGATTTTATGAAAATAATATTAACAGCGGCATTTTGAATATCTCAGTATTTTTATATTAATTACCAAATATGTACTGTTGAATCAATCTGTTTTAAAATTTTTCTTGAATTATTTTAATTGAACGTACTTTTTCTTTGTCTTGTCAAAGAGCAAATCCTCCTACTCGTCGCCTTTGCAAGTACCAAAAAGAAATACGCTTATTGCGGTGCTGTTTTTTCGTCCTCGAAAAAAACGCACCTGCCTGCAAATGCGAGGAGTACGAGCATTTGCTCCGCACGTCCTGTGCGGCATCTTAGTTTTTCGCTCTCATCGAACAAAAATTTTTTCGCTATTTTTTTACAATAGTTTACCAACAGCCCCTAGTCTCTAGCCCCTATTTAGCAGGTTTAATCAAATTCGTAATCCAATAGTAATCCGACGGGTACATTTTAACGCCGTCAACATATTTTGCATTGATGATATTTGTTTGAGGATAACCGAAGAATAAAGCCGCGCCGTCATTCAAAAGAATCTGTTGCAGTTCAATAATTAAATCGCGGCGTTTATCTTTGTCAAATTCCATTGAAAGTTGCTCAAGTTTTGCATCGTATTCGGGATTTGAATAACCGCTGCCGTTTTGTTGGTTACTGCCGTCAACATTTGTTTGCCAGTACCAGCGCAAGAAAATTTCGGGGTCGCCTGTGTTCGCCGTCGTAATGTTTGAAATAATCAAGTCGTATTCGCCTTTTATTCCCATGCTGTCAATCAAATTATAATCGACGGTGTTAATTTTTATGTCAAAGCCGAGTTTCTTTAAATCAGATTGAACAGCCTCAGCATAAAGCGGCAATTCTGCGCGAGAATTATAAACTACAAAGTCAAGCGTTAAATTTTTGCCGTCTTTATCTAAAATTCCGTCACCGTCAGAATCTTTCCAGCCCGCCTCGTCAAGAAGTTTTTTGGCGCGTTCGGTATTGTAAGCATTTGGATCAGTCAACTTGTCAAAGCCGTAATCGAGGGACGGCGGCACGGGAGATTTACCGGGTATAAATGTACCTTTCAGCAAAATATTATTGTAAGTTTCTCTGTCGCAACCGCAAATTAACGCGGCACGAACTTTATCATCACTCAAAATGTGGTCGGGATTTTGATTCAATCTTGCAAGTACAACGCGCAATGATGAAATTTCATCAACGTTGAATTTGTCATTATTTTTGAAAATATCAATATCGCCCGCCGCAATATTAACGGCAACGTCAACATCGCCGGCTTGCAGAGCCATTGCGCGGGTATTCGGGTCATCAATCGAAGGAATTTCTACAGTTTGATATGGAACTTCGCCGCCCCAGTAATTTTCATTTTTCTTCATAACGGCGCGTTCTTTAACGAAACTTTCAACAGTGTAAGGACCTGTACAAATTGGACCTTGTTTTGAAAAATCTCTGTCTTTTTCTGCGGCAACGTCAACGATTATGAAAAGCGGATCAGCCAAATAACCGGGCATACCGGGCAACGGCTTTTTAGTTTGGATAATTAAATTTTGTCCGTCCGCCGTGATTGATTCGTATTCAAAGAAAGTTTCAGCGCGGTTATTTTTTGCAAAGGCGCGCTCAATGGATTGTTTAACGGCGTCGGCGGTAAGTGCGTCGCCGTTGGAAAATTTCACGTTGTCACGAATTTTGAAAGTCCACGTTAAATGATCGTCGCTGACATTCCAACTTTCGGCAAGCCATGGCTGAATGTTCATTTTTTCATCAAATTTGGTTAAACATTCGCCGAGACCGTAGCGCATAACTACCCAGCCGAAAAAGTTTTGCGTAGGTTCAAGCGTATCTGCAAAATTTGTAACGCCGACTTTTAAAACATTTGGGGCGCCGCCTTTTGCGTTATCGCCGCCGCAACCTGTAAATAACATTCCTGTTGCCGCTACTGCCGCCAAAAGTTTTTTCCATTTAAAAAGCATTAAAACATCTTCCTTTCAGTTGAAAAATATATTAAAATCCCCAATTAGAGGAGTGATTTTCTATGAGTCAAGATTTTATGAAATCGAAATTGCCGAAAGTTTATAAAAAAGCAGGACAAGACGCATATTTAGACCCTATCAGACAGAAATTAATTTATGTTACGCCTGAAGAAACTGTTCGCCAGCATTTAATTTCTTATCTGATTGAAAATTTGCAAGTGCCGAAAAATTTAATCAGCGTCGAAGAACCTTTATCACATTACGAAATTAAAACACGCGATAGAGCCGATATAATCATTAATGCTTACGATAAAACGCAAGAAAATTTTTATCCTGTAGCCGTTATAGAGTGCAAAGCTCCTGAAATTTTTCTTGACGAAAAGGCTTTTAATCAAGTTGCAAATTATGCAGATAAACTTTGTTGCAATTACTGTTGGTTGACGAACGGCGCGGATAATTTTTGTTATTGCTTCGATGAAGGTAAAAATGATTATGTAAAAATTGAAGAATTTCCGAAATATCCTGAACTTTTGGAAGGTGAATATTTGCCTGCACCTGTCGAAGATCCGCCGCCACGAATTGAATTTGACGAGTTGGAAAAATTTTATTTGAATTATGTTGACGAAGGCAGCATTGGCGAAAATACGCCTAAAAAATTTGCCGTACCAATGGTAAATTTTTTTGAATGCTTGCTTGACGTTAGTCATAAACTGCCGAATCAACAGTATAAAATTTTTGAACTCGTTGAAGATTATGGAATCAGGCTTTTATCTGTTGGTAATAGTAGCGGCGGAAAATTTGACAGTGCATATCGTTCATTCATAATCAATTACAACGGAGACGAAAAATTTGTTTCTATAAGCATTTCAAGTTACTGCACTGAAAAAAATCCAACTCTGAAAACTGTAATAAATGTGGCTATTGACAGAGAAACTGATTCTCACCACTCTTTGGAATGTGTTGTTGACAATAATTTTGAAGTTATCGGCAATAAAATAAAATTTTATCACAACGGCAGAATTACAAAAGGTCAAGGGGCTTTAAAAGTTGACGACTTGAGAAAACTGGTTTCAGAAAAATATCCTCCAATAATCGACGGCAAAAAATTTTATCTTGGAACATTAACGCATAATCGCCTTTGGTATTTAGATGATCCTGAAGTTATGCAAGTCATTGAAAATTTAATTTCATATGCTTTAATTCGTGACGACTACAGAGAAATTTGCAGTTAATTTTCTTGTCGCGGGTCTAAAACATCGCGCAGGGCATCGCCCCACAAATTAAATATCGCTACTACAATAAAAATTGCCATACCTGGATAAATCATCAGCCACGGCGCAGTTTGTATATATTGGCGTCCTTCGTTTAACATTAAGCCCCATTCAGGCGTCGGCGGTTGTGCGCCGAATCCCAAAAACGACAACCCCGCAATTTCCATCATCATTGTCCCGATATCCATTGCGCCCGTTATTACTACCATTGGCAAAACATTCGGCAGTATGTGCCGACGCAAAATATTTATTGTCTTCGTGCCGTTGACTTGTGCCGCAACTATAAAATCATTGTTACGCAATTTTATTACCAAACTGCGAACGAGCCGCGCATATTTCGCCCAGCCGACTATTAAAAGCGCAATGATTGTATTTGCGATTGAGCCGCCCAAAATTCCGGCTATCGCTATTGCCAAAACGACGCCGGGAAATGATAACATCATGTCTGCAAGCCGCATTAAAAACATTTCGATTTTGCCGCCGAAATATCCCGATGCAATTCCTACCACACAGCCGACAATCGCCAACAAAATTACAAGGCATATCGTCATAAACAGTGAAACTTGAGTACCTGCGATTATTCTTGAAAAAGTGTCGCGCCCCAATTTGTCAGTGCCGAGTAAATGCTCTGCCGACGGCGTTTGTAAAACATTTCTCATATTGCCGTCATACGGGTCTTGCGGCGCAAGGTACGGCGCAAATATTGCCACGAACAATACCATAATTACCAGCAACGTATAAAATGAAAATAATTTGTGACTTTTTATAAATTCCATTACTGCGCCGCTCCTTTTCTAAGTTTCGGATCTAAATAAGTGTAGGACAAATCTACCAAAAAATTTATAAACATGTAGGCAATGGCTATCCAAAGTACAAATCCTTCAATCAGCGGATAATCTCTCATCATTATTGCGCGTACCGCCATATTTCCAATGCCCGGCCATGAAAAAACCATTTCAATAACTGCCACGCCGCCCAATAACCAGCCGATTGACATTCCCAGTAATGTTATCAGCGGCAAAACTGCATTTGGCAAAATGTGTCGCCAAAGTATTCTGCTTTCACTCAAGCCGCGCGCCCGCGCTCCAATTACGTAATCTTGATGCAGTTCGTCCAAAATTACCGTGCGAACTTGCCGTACATATTTTGTTGATTGATATATTGCCAAAGTTACCGCCGGCAAAATTACGCCGTTTAAAGTTACTGTTGAACTTGCTATCGGGAACCAGCCTAATTTTAAACCGAAAATGTACAGTAAAATTAATCCAAGCCAAAAATTCGGCATTGAAACGCCGATGAATGAAAAAAATCTAACCAAATAATCTTGCCACTTGTTTTGATTGACTGCTGACCAAATCCCCAGCGGCAATGATATTATCAGTACAAAAATTATAGTTGTGAACGCCAAAAGTAACGTGCCGACGAATCCTTCAGAAAGTTTTTCAAATACAGGTTTTTTCGCCGAGTATGACATTCCCATATCGCCGTGCAAAATTCCGACTACCCAGTTACCGTATTGCACTATGAAAGGTTTATCAAGTCCCAATTCTTCACGTGTTTTTTGTAAAGTTTCTTCAGAAACTATTGTGTCTGCAGACTCCAAAAGCATTGCAACGGGGTCGCCCGGGGCAAGGTACGCAAGGCAAAATGTTAAAAAACTTACGCCAATTAATGTTATCAGCATTTGCAGAAATCTGTTTGCCAAACGATTCAATTTTTTCACCACCAAAAAAAAATTCCTCTGCGAAAGAGGAACAGATTATTAGTGGAATAGTGCGGTAGTGTGATAGTTGGGTAGTTATTTGCTACAAAACTATCACACTACAAAAATCTCCTCCCCATCACTCGCAGGTCAAACGGCGATTGTTAATTAGGCAATTCTCCTGGCTTCAGGTCTTCGCTCCTCTGCGCCTTCTCAAGTTTTCACTCAATGACATAATGCAGATTTGCTCGCTGTTACAGTGGCGGGACCGCTTCGGCTTGTACCGAATTCCTTATTGAGTCTTCCGACACCTAATCCAATCAATATTCAATTTTCAATAGCTGAAATTTTATCAGCCGCTTTAATCCTTGTCAACGCAATTTATATTGAACTGCCAAAAAATTTTTTAAATTTATTATTAAATCAATCTTCAAAATTAATCAGTGAATTAAGCCGGAATTTTTATTTAAATGCAACTGCGCTGAATTTTTCAATCAATTTGACGGGGCGGTAAGATTCTTTGGCTTGTCGCAAGCCTTCAAGTCCCATATCTTCTTCACGGTTTATGTAAGTCATATTCGCCCATTCATTGGCGATAAAATTTTGATTAATGGCGGCATACGCGCCGCGAATTTCTGGATCAGCTTTTTCGACGTGTATAACGGCAGTATCTGAATTTAATTGTTCGCCGTATGAAAACGCTATAATTTTTCCGCCCAATGAAATTGCGCCGCCTTTGAGTTTGAAGTCGTCGAAGTTGTCAAAAATTTCATGAATCGCCGCCTGTTCGTAATAAAGAAATTCATCGTTAGGATTTTCGGCGCGGCGAATTTCATACCAATTAATTAAAACTTCTCGACACTGCGGAATAATTTCACAAGTTATGGGCAAATATTCAGCCGTCGGATAATCTTTGTAAAATTGATTCAAATGATTTTTCTTGCCGTGAAATTTTCTGCCGGACAAATTTATTAAATCCTGCGCGAGGTAAACATAATCAGAATTATCTCTGTCAGATGAAATTTCAAATTCGGCGTCTGGATATTTTGCCAATTCCTCAATAAAAAATTTTTCAAGTCCTGAAAAACGAATTTCATTTTGCCCGCACGCTTGAAACATTTCAATAGTTTTAGAAATTGCGGCAGGAATTTTTTCAGGCTCACAGAGCGGCTGAAATGCCGAAAATTTGCCGTTCCACTCCGCGCAGATATAAATTATATCGTCGTCTATTGCCCAGCGCGTATTGCTCCAATTTCGCCACATATAAAGCCCCGTGAAACAGGCGTAGGCGTTTTCATAATAATTTTTTTTGTAAAATTTATCGAAAATCGGTTTATCTGCTTTTTCAAGTTTTTTAAAATTAATGGTGTCCCTCTCCTTAATCTCCGTCGCCGCCGTCAGAATCTCCGCCGCCGTCGTCGTGGCTGTCGTAATCGTGATGACTGCTGTAACTGTTGGAGCTGTAATTGTTATTGTCGTAATTGTTATTGCCGTAATTGTTATTGTTGTAACTGTTTGAGTGGTAACTGCTGCTGTAATCGTCGTCGCTGTCGTAATCTCTGCCGCCGTTGTCGGAATTATAAGGGCGTCGCTGATTCGGTTGCTGATTCTGATTTAACGGTTGTCTAAAAATTCCCATTGCTATTAGCTCCCTTCTTTGTAGTGGTTAGTTGTTAGTGGCTAGTTGAGTTGTGAAAAATGCTGACTAAGCACGAAAAATCAAAAAGCGTTTTTCTTTTTGTTACTTTTCTTTTTAAAAGAAAAGTAATTTTAATTAGGCAGTACTGATTAACACTACCCCACTACTCCACTACTCCACTACCCCACTACCACACTATAACACTACTTAACTAAAATAATTAACGCCTGCTTCAAATAAATGCTGATTCTTGTTGCCCGGTACATTTTTGCAAACATTTTCGCCAATGCGTTCAGAATGTCCCATTTTGCCGAAAATGCGCCCGTCTGCACTGGTAATACCTTCAATCGCCAAAGTTGAGCCGTTCGGATTGAAAGGCAATTCGCTTGTAGGTTCGCCGTTCAAATTTACATACTGCGTCGCAATTTGCCCGTTCGCAATTAAATTTTTCAGCACTTCATCAGTAGCAACAAATCTGCCTTCGCCGTGTGAAACTGCGATTGTATGAATGTCGCCGACAGAATTATTTGCAAGCCACGGAGATAAATTGCTTGTAATGCGCGTTTGTACCATTTGGCTGACGTGCCGCCCCAAAGTGTTATATGTCAAAGTCGGCGAATCTTTTTCAAGGTCTCTGATTTCGCCGTAGGGTAAAAGTCCCAATTTTATCAACGCTTGAAAACCGTTGCAAATTCCCAAAACTAAGCCGTCACGATTTTTAATCAGTTCCATAACTTCATTTGCAAGGCGTTCATTTTTGAACATTGCCGCAATAAATTTACCGCTGCCGTCGGGTTCATCGCCGCCTGAAAATCCGCCCGGGATCATAATAATTTGAGAATTTTTAATTGCGTCAACCATTGCGGAAATACTTTCTTCAACTGCCGCCGCCGTCAAATTTCTGATAACAAAAACATTCGGCACTGCGCCCGCGTTGCGCCAAACTTTCGCACTGTCATATTCGCAATTTGTACCGGGAAAAACAGGAATGAAAATGCGCGGCTTTGCAATTTTAATTTTCGATTTATGGCGAAATTCCGCCCTGTAAAATTTTGTAGGCAAATTTTGAGTTTCAGAATTTAAATTTGTCGGGAAAATTTTTTCAAGCGGTTCAGTCCAAACTTTTTTAATTTCGTCCAGAGAAATTTTAACGTCGCCAATTTCAATTTGCGGCGCGGAGATTGTTTCTCCCAATTCGGGAAAATCTAATTCAACGCCGTCCGCCGCTTCCAAAATCAAACTGCCGTAATTTTTTTCAAAAAAGCGCACTTCTTCTTCAAATTTAAATCCAATGTCGTTGCCAATCGCCATTTTTGAAATTGCCTCTGCAATGCCGCCGTTGCCAATGCTCATTGCGGCAACAACTTTTCCCGCGCTGATATGACTGTTTACCGTTGTAAATTTTTTTCTGAGTGCGCGGAAATCAGGCACGTTAAATTCATCGCGGGGACAATCGACGATATAAACTTTGTGCCCTGCCGATTTAAATTCAGGCGAAATAATTTTATCCGCGTCAACCGTCGCCACTGCAAAACTTACCAATGTCGGCGGTACATTCAAATTTTCAAATGTGCCGCTCATTGAGTCTTTGCCGCCAATCGCCGCTACTCCAAATTTCATTTGCGCTTTAAACGCGCCTAACAACGCCGCAAAAGGTTTTCCCCATTTGTCGGGATTTTTTTCGAGACGTTCAAAATATTCTTGGAAAGTCAAATAAGCCTTTGAGAAATCCGCGCCCATTGCCGTTAATTTCGCCAAAGACGAAGTTACCGCGTCAATCGCTCCATGATACGGACTCCACGCCGAAATTTTGGCGTCAAATCCATAAGCCATAACTGTTGCGGTTTTAGTTTCGCCGTCAACCGGCAATTTTGCCGCCATACCTTCAGCAGGTGTAAGCTGATTTTTTCCGCCGAACGGCATTAAAACAGTTCCCGCGCCGATTGTCGAATCAAATCTTTCAACCAAACCTTTTTGACTGCAGACATTTAATTTTTGCAAATTTTTAAGCCACGCGCTTTTCACGTCTTCAGAAAGATTTTGACGCTGATATTTTTCAACCTGTGCGACGTTTACGCTTGTATGTTGTCGGACGCCGTTTGTATCAAAAAATTTTCTGCTGACATTCACAATTTCTTTGCCGCGCCACGTCATCACCAAATTATTTTTGTCGGTAACTTCGGCAATTTTGTAAGCCTCCAAATTTTCTTCGTCGGCAAATTTTATGAAAGTTTCAACGTCGTTTGGATTTAAAACAACCGCCATTCTTTCCTGCGATTCTGAAATTGCCAATTCTGTACCGTCTAAGCCTTCGTATTTTTTCCGTACGGCGTCGAGATTTATAATCAGCCCTTCGGCAAGTTCGCCGACTGCAACGGCAACGCCGCCCGCGCCGAAATCGTTGCAACGTTTAATCAATTTCGCAACATTTGGATTTCTGAAAAGGCGTTGGATTTTTCTTTCAGTAGGCGCGTTACCTTTTTGAACTTCCGCGCCGCTCTTCGTCAAACTTTCTGACGTGTGAATTTTACTGGAACCTGTCGCCCCGCCAATGCCGTCTCTGCCCGTGCGTCCGCCCAAAAGTACAACGACATCGCCCGCAACCGGTTTCAGTCTTACAACATTTGCACTTGGCGCGGCGGCTATAACTGCGCCGATTTCCATTCTTTTTGCCATGTAGCCTTCGTGGTAAATTTCTCTTACATAGCCCGTAGCAAGTCCAATTTGGTTGCCGTAGGAGCTGTAACCTTGAGCCGCTTCACGTACAATTTTTTTCTGTGGAAGTTTGCCCGGCAAAGTTTCGGCAAGTGATTTTCTGGGATCAGCCGCGCCTGTAATTCTCATTGCCTGATAGACGTATGAACGTCCGCTCAATGGATCACGAATTGCGCCGCCGAGACAAGTTGCCGCACCGCCGAACGGTTCAATTTCGGTCGGGTGGTTATGCGTTTCATTTTTGAACATTACCAGCCAATCTTCAATTTGTCCGTCAACTTCTGCCTTGACTTTGATACTGCAGGCGTTAATTTCTTCGCTTTCGTCAAGATTTTTCAAAGTGCCGTCTGCCTTTTGCAGTTTGGCGGCGATTGTTCCCAAATCCATTAAAGAAATTACTCTGTCAGAGTCGTCGTAAAGTTTTTTTCTGCCGTCAAGATATTCATTGTAAGTTTTTTGAATTTCCGTGCAATATTTGCCTTCGTCAAAAGTTACTTTGTCAATCGCTGTTGTAAAAGTCGTGTGGCGGCAATGGTCGCTCCAATATGTATCAATAACTTTCAATTCGGTAATTGTCGGCGGGCGTTTTTCTTCGTCGCGGAAATATTTTTGACAAAATTTTAAATCGTCAAAACTCATTGCAAAGCCGCGCTCATTCAAGAAAAATTTTAATTCGTTATCAGAAAAATTATTGAAGTCGTTCAAAATTTCAACGTCTGCAACTTCTTCAACCGAATCTTTTAAAGTTGCGGGAAGTTTAAAATTTGCCTCCTGCGTTTCAATCGGGTTAATTACATAGCGTTTTACTTTTTCAAATTCTTCTTCAGAAATTTTGCCGTTTAATGAAATAATTTTAGCCGTGCGAATTAAAGGGCGTTCCTTGCCTGTAACAAGTTGGCAACATTGCGCGGCACTGTCTGCGCGTTGGTCAAATTGCCCGGGCAAATATTCAACCGCAAATATACGCGCCATATTTAAATCATCAGGCAAATTTTCAGTAATTGTATCGACGTTTGATTCTCCAAAAACTCTGTCGCAAGCCTTTGCAAAATCTGCGTCTTCCAAGCCTTCAACGTCGTAGCGCACAAAAATTCTGACGCTTTCCAAATTTTGCAAATTCAAAGTTTCACGAAAATCTGACAGCATTTGTCGCGCAGGGATATTAAAACCTTCACGTTTTTCTACATAAATTCTTTTTACCATTTATAAACCTCCAATTATACGTTGAAGCCTAATTTTTCAAATAAACTTTTGAACGGCTTGAATAAAACCCAAAAACTTGGCGGGATTCTCGATTGCATAAAAAATTTTAAAATCTGCAATGAAGTTAAATTCTGGAAATACTGAAACATTAATTGAGCGTTCGGGTCTTTCTGTTCAACAGTTTTAAAAATGTCTGTGTTAGGATAAGCCGCATTTGGATTTTTTACCAGTGACAAGAAATTTTCCAATTCGTCTCTGGCAAATTCTGAATTGATAACCTGCCCTGTATAAAATCCTGCCGCTTGCGCCGCAAACGGGAAAATTCTTTCTAAGGCGTGGCTTATTGTACCGTCAAGCGGCATCGGTTCTTCAGGAAAATCTTCTACAGTCCAATTTTTGGCGGTAAGTTTTTTTAAAGCCTCTGTACGACACCAAAAAGCACTGCCTATAGCCAACGGTTCATGATCTTCGCTGATTAAATCTTTTGATATTCCCAACTCTTCAGCCAATTCTATAGTTTTGTCCAGACAATCGCCCGACCAATATTTTTGAGTAAAAAATAAAATTTTATAGCCGCCGTTGTACGGACGCGGTGGAGCCAACAAGCCCAATTTTGAATCAGATTCAAACGTTGCCAAAATATTTTTTATAAAATTTCTGCCGCCCAAATTATTTTCCCACAAAATTTTGAAAAACGCATCGCCAATGGCTACAGATTCATTTGGACGCATTGATTTTTTATCGTGGACAAAGCAAAGATATTTATATTTTTTGAAAGCGTCGGCACAACCTACCAAAAGCGCGGAAAGGTCGCGCCCTCTTGCCGCAACCAAACGCACTTCAACTTTTCTGTTTGCCTCTTTGAAAAGTTTTTCGACAAGCGATTTTTTCTTTTCGTTGCCGGTAGTAACAATAATTGAAATTTCCGGCGGCGCGTTCAAAAGATATTCCACGCATTGCGGAATTAAATCTTCGTAATACAAATGGGCGATTATGACGGAATTTTTTAAAACTGTTTCGTCAACTTCCGCGCTCAATTCATTTGTCAGTATATAATTTAATCCCAAATTTTCTTTTATCAGCGTGATATTTTGAGTTCTCAATAAATTTTGGAAAATTAAATCTATGTCATAATTTGTGCAATCTTTAATAAAATTTAAACTTTGGCGCGGCACGTCTCCATAATTTTCTTTTACATAATCTTTTCTTTCAGCCATGAAAACTTTTCGCCGCAAAATCGGGCATTTATATTCCTTCAGCAATCTTTCGGCGTTAATGACGTCCTGATCTATGTTTAAATCGTATTCCCGCTCTAAAGCGCGTGTATCGCAGTATATGGCGTAATCAAAACCTTTGTGATAAAAAATTTTTGTCAGACAAAATCTGCGACGCTTTAAAGTTAATTCCGAATCAAGATTATTTTCTTTAGTCTGCCAATACTCCAAAAATTTTTGACTGTGCAACATTTTTTGACGAAAAACCAAAAAATAAGGCTGAATATATTCGGGAATGTAACCATATGGCGAAATTCCATATTGATCCAAAATTTCGCCGTGAACTGTCAAGCCCCAAAAATCTGCGTCGGGATTTTTTTTATTCATTTCGTCAAAAATTTCGGCGAACGGTCTGAAAGGTCCATAAAAGGAATCGTTAAATAAAATTAATTCGTCGTAGTCAGCCAAATTTGTTTGTAAAATTTTTTGCCGCCATGCCTCCATGTCGAAGCCTTGATTTTCTCTTACAGTTATATCATCAGTAATTTTTTCCAAACGGCGGCGACTTTCTTCAGTCAATTCACCGTTACACACTACCGACAAATGAGTTGAAATTTTCTTCATCTCTTGGAGCAAAAAAATAATGTAATCATCGGCAATGCCTTCACTGTCGTACATACAAAATATGCCCAATCGTTTTAGCAAATTTATCACCTTTTATTTTTCAGAGTTTTAATTAAAAAATTTATTTTTCCAATCAAGAAATTTTTCAAATGCTGTCTTTGGTTTCGGCGGCAATTCGTCAACATTTTTAACCAAAACAACAGATTTTTCTTTCATATCTTCCTTTGTCAAAACAACGTCTTTTTTGTCTATCTTGTCTTTATCTTCGTCTTTATTTTCGTCTTTGTTATTTTCCTTATCGGTTTCGATTTTTTCAACATTTTCGGTTTTTTCTTCGTCTTCGTCTTCAGTATTAGCTTTTACAAAAATAACGTCTTCGATATTTTGAATATCCGGCGGGAGTTCGGTTTTAATAATTCCGGTAATTTCAATTAAAGTTCTTCCTGCGGGAAATTTTTTCTTAATCGTGAAAAAAGGATCCGATTTCAGAAAATAAAAGCTGCCGTTTTCAACTTGAAAAGCATTTGAATCGAAATCTTCGATATTTTCGCCGTTGACTGAGATTTTTAAATTTTTTATCGCCGTAACAGAATTTTCGTCAGGATCGAAACGAAATTTTTTAATTTTTTTGTCGGCTTGAAAATCAAAAACCGCCTCAAATGTGTCATCGGGATATATAAAAATTCGCTGATTCAAAGTATTTTTTTCGTTAAATTCGTTGCCGTAGTCAAGATATAAGCGACCGTTGAAAGACTTGAAAGTATATTGTATATTGAAAATATCGAAATTTCCGTCGTCTCGAATAAAATTTTTGTCGTCATAATCGTACAATTTTTTTAATTGTTTGCAAGTAGTTTCATTATGAATTAAATTATACAATATTTCAAGGGCTAATTTTTGAAAGGCGGGAGATTTTTTTTCAAGACACAGTTTTGCAAATGCAAATTCAGTATTTATTTCTCCGTCGATTAAAAATTTTTTAGATTCGGGAAAAACTTTCAGAAAGAAATCTTTATCTTGCAGAATCGGCAAAAATTCCCGCGCAACGAAATATTCTTCGTTGTTGACACGAATTAATTTTTTCACAGTCCTTGAACTGACAGAATTTTTATTTCCGCTCCTCAGCCGAAATTGAATTAATTCATCTTCCAAAACATAAATATTTTTTTTCTGCAGGAGATTTACCCATGTAAAAAAATCCGGCAACTGAAACAAAAATGGATTATGTACAAAATATTGAGGATTATTCCGCGCCAATATGCTTGGGTGGCAAAAACAATTTCCATTCCAAAATAAATGATTCAGCCATTCCTCGCGGGAACGATTTTTTTGATTGAAAGTATTTTTGTAGTGATGATTTTCAGGCAAAATAAAAATTTCGCCGCTCTCGTCAATAAATTTTGCTTGAGTGAAACAAGCCGCATATTCGGGATTGTCTTCAAGAAAATTTATCTGCTTTTCCAATTTGTCAACTTCCCAAATATCGTCGGAATGATGAATTGCGATATATTCGCCTTTAGAAATTTTAACGCCTTCCTGAAGCATTTGGACGGCTCCGGTATTTTTTTCATTCAAAAATGATTTTATACGCGGGTCTGTAAAACTTTTTATAATTTTGTGACTGTTATCGGTTGAGCCGTCGTCAAAAATTAAAAGTTCAAAATCTGAAAAAGTCTGATTCAACGCACTTTCAATGGCGGCGGAAATATATTTTTCGTGATTGTACGAGGTAAGAATAATGCTGACTTTCGGCATAAATTTTCTCCTTTCAATTAATGTATTCTACTTCATAAATGAAGGTTGGAGAATCACTGAAAATTTTTTTAATATTCGTGTTTGCAGTAGAAAAATTTTCTAAGTCTTCTCGACGCGCAAGAATATATTTAATTTCAAAAATTTTTAAATCGTTCGTATTTAAATCCAATCCAAAATTATCATCGCCCGTGAAAATAAATTTAGTCGGTTCATTTTGAAGATTAATTCTTATGTGAGCATAGCGATTATAAATTTTAAAATTTTTGCCGTCAGGATCAATTTTTTTCCAACGATCCAACGCGGGATAAATATTGACGCTGTTAATTGTAGGCGCGCCGAACATTATCGGAAAATCATTAAAGCCAATGTCATCAACAACCAACCACAAAGAATTTTTTTGACCTGCGGAAATTTCGGATTGAACAATTTCAGAAATTTTTTGACCGACAGGCATTTTATAAACCACATCGACGCCGGAACTTACGGGATTTACAGTTATTCCAATGATAAACATCATTAACGCCAAAATTGCGGCGCGGATTTTATTTAGCGGGCTTAAAAAAATAATAATTGCGCTTATTGAAAATAAAATTATAAAAATTGCAGTTTCGATTGAAAAATCTTCAGGCAAATAATAATAAATTGCGAACGCGGAGACAAGCGAAATAATTACTGCGATTGTCAGCCGCTTAAGCGGCGAAATAAAATCTGTGATGAATTTAAAACTGCGAAACAGCAAAATCAGTTGCGCCAAATCTATTGCCGTTTTTAATCTTAATCCCGTAACGTTGCCTATAAAAGTTATTTTTGCAAGCCAATTTGGAAATTCGATTGTCTGAAAAATTGCAAAAAATAAAATCACTGCAATCAAAAAGCAATTCATTTTATCGAAAATTTTACTCTGCAACTTCGCAAGGCAAGCGGTTATAAATCCCAATGGAGCCATTGAATAAAAAGTTGCCATTCCGCAATTTCCGGGAAATTCTTGAATATCTTTGAAAGGCAGCAGCGGACAAATTAAATCTGTCAAATGAACATACAGAGGAATATCGCCGCAGGTTGTTAAACGCCGCCCGGGGTATTCCGTGTTCAGTTGTAATTGAATCATATCTTGTGAAATATAAAGCGCGTGCAAAATTGGCGCAATCATAATTGCAAAGCCTGTTATCCAGAAAAATTTATCGTGCCACAAAATTTTTAATGTGCTTTTTTCA
>CAJOGS010000006.1:0-2009 GCA_905234045.1 uncultured Selenomonadaceae bacterium
TTCCCGCCGGTTTTATAACAAGTAAATCCCCGCTAAATCCAACCGTCGCCGAATTTAAATCGTCACGCCGTGCACGTTGCGAACGACGCGAAGATTTACCCATTTCCAAAACTAAGTTTACAAAGAACCAATTTTTAATTTGCCTTCCGCTTTTATTTTTTATTTCAGCGGTTGAACACTTTCAAAATAATTATCGTAAATTTTTTTTATGAACTTAAATATTTTTTTCAGGTTTTAAAATTTTTTTTGAAAATTTTATAAAAATTTTTGTGGAATTTTCAAAAATCGCATTACATCGCGAAAAAGTTTCAGATTTTTATAAAAAATTTTTTGGACGTGCTGAAATTCCAATTTAAAATTTTTCATTACGTATTACAATTTTTGAATCAATATGCCGTAAATACAATTTTTGCTGACCCAACCGTTGGCGTGTCCGTGATTGTTGGAAATTTGAAAAGTTGTACCGTTGCGAACGGCGGTTATTTTGTGCAAATAATAATGTCCGCTGACTTTGCAAAAAACTATGTCGCCTTTCTTCAATAAAGTCTCGGCAGTAACCGGCGCAATTATTGCCGGTTGTCCGGATTTTAATTGCGGCGTCATTGATTGCCCGAATCCAATTATTATTATCGTTTCGCCCGCCTGTAAATGGTCGGCTGAAATTTTATTTTCTTTTCCCGTGAACATTAAAAATTTCTCCGTTTCAAAAATCTGTAGAAAATTTTTAAGTCTATGTTATAATATCTCAAAAAATTTTTCAATCAGAGGTATCAATATGGATTTTAAAATTAACGATGAACTTCACGGCTTTAAATTGGAAAAAATTTCCGATATTGCAGAAATTTCTTCCAAAGTTTACGAATTTGAACATTTGAAAACCGGCGCAAAACTTTTGTATGTTGCCGCTGACGACGACAACAAAGTTTTTTATATCGCTTTTCGCACGACGCCCCACGATGATACAGGCGTTGCTCATATTTCCGAACATTCCGTCTTGTGCGGCTCGCGTAAATATCCGCTGAAAGAACCGTTTGTTGAACTCGTCAAAGGCTCAATGAATACTTTTTTGAATGCCATGACATATCCCGACAAAACTGTTTACCCCGTTGCAAGCCGCAATGATAAAGATTTCCGCAATTTGGAAGATGTTTATCTTGACGCGGTTTTTTATCCTGCAATGTTGAAAAATCCGCAAATTTTAATGCAGGAAGGTTGGCATTATGAAATTGAAAATGCAGACGCGCCACTGACTTACAGCGGCGTTGTATTTAACGAAATGAAGGGCGCGTTATCTTCGCCCGATGATCTTCTTGCAAGAAAATCAATGCATGAACTTTTCCCCGATAATTGCTACTGCTTTGAAAGCGGCGGCGATCCTGAAGCCATTCCAAATTTGACTTATGAAGATTTTGTAAACTTCCACAAAAAGTTTTATCACCCGTCCAACAGCTACATTTATTTGTATGGCGATATGGATATTGAAGAACAGCTGAAGTATTTGGACGAAGAATATTTATCAAAATTCGATAAAATCGAAGTTGACAGCGAAATTAAACCGCAACCGCAATTTACAGAAATGAAACGTATTGCCGATGTTTATCCTATCAGCGAAGACGAAGACGACGCCGAAAAAACTTTTATTTCTCTGAACTTTTTGACGGGCGATATTAAAGATTCTGAAACAATGACGGGCATTGAAATTTTAAATCACGCGCTTTTCACGACGCCCGCCGCGCCGCTGAAAAAAGCAATTATTGATTCAAAACTCGGCAAAGACATTGAAAGCGGAATTGAGAGCGATTTATTACAGCCCGCGTTTAATATCACTTTGAACGGTTCGGAAGCAGACCGCACGGAAAAATTTTATAATCTCGTTAATGACGAAATGAAAAAACTTGTAAGCAACGGGATTGATAAAACTTTGTTGCAGGCGTCAATAAATCTGCTTGAATTCAAACTGCGCGAGGCAGATTTTGGACTTGCGCCGAAAGGTTTAATTTACGGCTTGC
>CAJOGS010000006.1:2052-23566 GCA_905234045.1 uncultured Selenomonadaceae bacterium
GTTTTAAAAGCAGTCAAGGAAGGTTTAAATAACGGCTACTTTGAAAAACTTTTGCAGAAATATTTTATAGACAATCCGCACAAAGTTTTAATAACACTTTCGCCAAGTAAAACCGTTGCAAAAGAACGCGACGACGCTACCGCCGCAAAACTTGCCGAAATTAAATCTAAAATGACGCCTGAAGAAATTCAAAACGTTATCGACAATGCAAAAAATTTAAAAATTCGTCAGCAGACGCCGGAAACGCCTGAAGCGTTGGAAAAAATTCCGATTATTAAAATCAGCGACATTAGAAAAGAGCCTGAAAAATTGCCGCTTATGTATCGTGATATTGACGGCACAAGAATTTTGTTCAGCAACATTGAAACGCACGGAATTATTTATTTGACGGTTTATTTTGACGCGCTGAAAGTTCCACAGGACAAAGTTTTCTACGCTTTATTGCTGAATGAATTAATTGGAAAAATCGACACGCGCCGACATTCCTATGAAGATTTGGCGAATTTGATAAATTTGAATATTGGCGGCTTCGGCTCAAGTATTGGCGCAGATACAAAGAAAAATGACCCTGATGCTTTCTTCCCGCGTTTGAGAGTTTATGCAAAATGCCTTGAATCGAAAATTGAACCGATGACAGATATTTTGTCTGAAATTTTCACTGAATCAATTTTCACGAACAAAAAACGCCTGCGCGAAATTATCCAAGAAGAACAAATTGGACTTGAATTAAATCTGCAGAGCAGCGCAGTTTCAATTATTTCTGCGCGTGTTATGTCATATTATTCAAAAGCCGGTGCTTACAGAAACGCCTCAATTTTGCCGTTCAATGAATTTTTGAAAGACTTGCTTGCAAATTTCGACGAAAAATTTGACGATTTGGTTAACGAACTCACGGACGTTTATAACCGCCTTTTGAATCGAAACGGCTTAATTGTCAGCGTAACTTCAACTGATGAACTTTATAAAAATTTCCGTCCGCACTTAACCAAATTGATAAAAAATTTGCCTGTTGATGAATATCCCGTTGCAGAATATGATTATCCCTGCGTGGCAGAAAATGAAGGCTTATATTCTCAAAGTCGCGTGCAATACGTCGGCAAGGGCGCAAACTTTATCAAATGCGGGTACGAATTTAAAGGTGCTTTGGCAGTTTTGGAAACTGTTTTGCGATATGAATATTTCTGGACGAAAATTAGAGTACAAGGCGGAGCTTACGGCGCGCTTGTAAGTTTTGGACGCAACGGCAATTTATTTTTCGGTTCATACCGCGATCCAAATTTGAAAAATACTATTGACGTTTTCAACGGCACGGCGGAATTTTTGAGAAATTTTGACGTTTCTGACCGTGAAATGGACAAATATATTATCGGCACTATGAGTAAATCTGATACACCGCTCACACCGTCCATAAAGGGACAATTTGCGGCTGATTTTTGCTTGAAGGGTGTCACCTACGAAGACCGCCAAAAAACTCGTACAGAGATTTTAAACACACGTCAAGGCGATATTAAGGCACTTGCAAAACTGATTGAAGATTGTATGGCTGAAAATAATTTGTGCGTTTTCGGCAATGAAAATGTTATCAAGGAGAATGCAGAAATTTTCAAGACGGTTAAATCTGCAATTTAATTCAAATGCTTACAAAATTTTTAAAATTCTATGGCGAAAAATTTTCTAAATTTCTGCAAGAAGACGGCTGGTTAGTTTTACTGCTGATAACTTTAAATCTTACGCCACTGATACAAAAAATTTTTTTGCTGTTTACCGATGAAGTAACTGACATTGAACAAATAAAATTTCCGTTCCTTGACCAATTAATAACAAATTATTTCGGTGCGACTGTAATTTTGCTTTTCTGCGTGTTAATGTATTGCTGTCTTTCAAATTTCCCGCGCACAAAATTTTTTCTGCAGATTTTAATTTTAATCGGCTTTTCAGTTTCGTTTGTGGTAGATTTATTTGTAATATATTCGTACAAAATAACGCTGATAATGCATTTTATTGAAGTCTTGCTTGCAACGAATTTAAACGAGGCAAAAGAATTTCTGAAATTTTATGTATTCAAGCCGGAAATTTTTTTCTTGTTGACAGCGTTTATTTTGATGATTGTGGCGGCTGTTAAAAAATTGCGCCGTATTTTTCAAAATATGTCGGAAGAAAATTTAAAACGTTTCAGTTACTACACGCTGATAATTTTATTGCCCGCCGCTTTCGGTCTTTGCAGTATTGTCGGAAATGCCGTTTATACAAGTTCGTATTTAGGTACAATTTTGGTAAGAAATATCAGAAATACATACATTGCCACGCAAATTGCAGGAAGTGAGCCGGAAATTTGGGCGACTATGGACAGCCAAAACGAAAAAATTATTTCAGATGACTCAAAAATTCCCTACGTCGTTTTTATTCTCGGCGAATCTGCAACGCGGAATCACATGCAAATTTACGGCTATAATTTGGAGACTACGCCGTTTGCTGTTGAAAGATACAAACGCGGCGAACTTTTCAAATTTAACGATGTTATTGCTTGTGCAAATGCCACTTCAACTGCGATGAAGTTACTTTTTAACTTTACAGAAAAAGAAGTCGAACTTGAAAATTGGTACAAGACGCCGAATATTTTTGATATTGCGCGGCGCGCAGGTTATCATACAGGCTGGATTTCAAATCAAAGTCCTATCGGCTGGTACGGCAATATTGATAAAATTTACTCTGAACGTTGCGACGAAAAATATTTTGCTGATGTTGATTTTGATAAAGTTGAAGAAAAAGACAAACTTTTTTCAAGAAATTTTGATATAGTCTTGTTACCTGCCATTGAAGATTTTATTTCACATTCGCAGGAAAAAAATTTTTATTGTGTCCATTTGTACGGTTCACACGTGGAATACAGGGAGCGTTATCCTGCAGAGTTTGCAAAATTTACCGCTGCTGATGAAAATAAAATTTCCGACGAATCTAAAAAAATTACTGCCGAATATGATAATTCAATTTTGTACACAGATTTTATTTTGAACGAAATTTTTAAACGTTTCGAGGATAAAAACGCGCTGATAATTTACATTTCAGATCACGGGCAAGAAGTTTATGAAGGCGGAAAAAATAATGCAGGAACTACGCCGGAAGAAGACGAAAGCCGCAGTATGATTGAAATTCCGATGCTTGTTTGGACTTCGCAAAAATTCCGTGAAATGTATCCTGAAAAAATTTCTGCGCTGAAAAATGCCGAAAATAATCCTTACCGCACGGATTTATTAATTCATACGATTTTGGATTTAATGGACATTCAAACTGAATCTTTCAACCCGACCAAAAGTATTGTCAATGAAAAATTTGATAAATTTAGAATTAGAATTTACAATAATAAACCATATATTAGGGATTAGTGGTTAGTGGTTAGAGATTAGAGATTGTATTAACTGCTGACTTCTAGGTGCTGTTGGTAAAATCTTTTTTTTAGATATTTTTTCTAATTAAATGTACTTTTTCTTTGTCTTGTCAAAGAAAAAGTACCAAAAAGAAAGACGCTTTTTGCGGTGCTGTTTTTTCGTCCTCGAAAAAAACGCACCGCCTATGGCGCACGTCCTGTGCGCCATCTTAGTACTTCGTTCTTATCCAACAAAAGTTAGTTAGTGAATCATCAGCAGTTTTGCAGTTTAATTTATTTTTCAAATCGCACTAGGTGTTAGAGATTAGAGATTGTATTAACTGCTGACCTCTAAAATCTGATATAAAAAAAAACAGGAGGATAAACATGAAAAAAACTATTTTTACAGGCGCGGGCGTTGCAATTATTACGCCGTTTGACGAATCGGGAAACATTAATTTTGAAGAACTCGGAAAAATTATCGACAACCAAATTTCAGAAGGTACTGACGCAATTATTATCACGGGTACAACGGGCGAATCTGCAACTTTAAGCGACGAAGAACACAAAGCCGCCATTAAATTTGCAGTTGAACATACCGCCAAAAAAATTCCGGTTATTGCCGGTACAGGTTCAAATGATACAGATTATGCCATTCAACTTTCACAGTACGCCGAAGAAGTCGGCGCGGACGGTTTACTTTTAGTCACGCCGTACTATAACAAATGTACGCAAAAAGGCTTAATCGCTCATTACACTAAAATTGCGGACGCCGTAAATATTCCAATAATTGTTTACAACGTGCCGAGCCGCACGGGCGTTAATATCAAGCCTGAAACATATTTTGAACTTTCAAAACATAGAAATATTGTTGCGGCTAAGGAGGCAAGCGGCGATTTATCAGCCATTGCACGTACAATCAGACTTTGCGGCGACAATTTAACAATTTATTCCGGCAACGATGATCAAATTATTCCGATTCTGTCACTCGGCGGCAAAGGCGTTATTTCCGTGTTGGCAAATGTTGCGCCGCAGGATACACATTTAATTTGCCAACTTTATTTTGAAGGGAAAGTTGACGCGGCGGCGAAACTTCAAATTGATTACATTGACTTAATCGACACGCTTTTCTGCGAAGTCAATCCAATTCCCGTTAAGGCGGCGATGAAACTTTTGGGCTGGAATGTCGGAAGTGTAAGAATGCCTTTGAGTGAAATTGAGCCTCAACATTTGGATCTTTTAAGAGCGGCGTTGATTAGTCACAGATTACTTGGCGTGTGATAGATGTTCAGATTGTCAGATGATCAGATGGTTAGATTGTCAGTGAAATACTAACCATCTAACGATCTAGCCATCTAACCATCTAGTCACTAGCCATCTAAACAACAGGAGGTTTAATCAATGAAAAAATATATTGCCGAATGTATCGGCACAATGACTTTGGTTATCTTAGGTTGCGGAACTGCAATGCTTGTCGGCTGTGATGCAGTTTTGGGAAGCGGATACATTTTGACGGCGTTTGCATTTGGTCTGTCGATTGTTGCAATGGCGTATTCAATCGGCAACATTTCAGGCTGTCATATCAATCCCGCCGTTTCTTTGGGCGTTTTGTTAAGCGGCAGAATGTCCACTCAAGATTTTGTCTATTACGTCATGGCGCAATGTTTGGGCGCGTTTATAGGCGCAGAAATTTTGGCAACAATTTTTGTTTCCGGTCAAGTTACAGATATGACAGGCGGTCTCGGAACTAACGGACTTGCAGGCGTTCATGGCAGCGCGGTTGCAGGTTTGATTGTCGAAATTATTTTGACTTTCATTTTTGTAATAAATATTTTAGGCGTAACTTCCGACAAAGCAAAACACGGCTCATTTGGCGGATTGGTAATTGGTTTAACTTTGGTAGGCGTTCATATTTTGGGCATCGGTTTAACGGGTACTTCAGTAAATCCTGCGCGCAGTTTTGGTCCTGCTGTAGTTTGTGCAATGGGCGGAAACGGTGCGCCGCTTGAATGTTTGCCGGTATTTATCTTTGGACCTCTCGTAGGTGCCGCACTTGCCGCCTTCGTTTACAGAGGTTTAGAATAATTTGGAGGTACTGACAATGAAAAAATTTTTTTCAACGCTGTTAATGTTGGCGGTAATGTTGACTTCAACAGTTGTTTTTGCGGCGTTCAGAGAAGAACCTATTCCTGAAGGAGTAGAACTCAATAAATATCAAACTTTGGCGATTGCGTTGCCAATGCATTACAAAACTGAAGCCACTGAACCCAGTACCAATGAATTTACTTACATAATTTTAGATTCATCTGTCAAAAACACCAAACGCACTATAATTTCTTACAGTGATATTGCCGATAAAATTATGCACGATACCGGCATTGACATTATTTCATTAGAAGATGAAAAGTCTCGCAAGATTTTCAAAGAAAACATTGCAAAATATGCCGATGCTTATATTCTCGTTACAACTGCCAACAACAACAAGAGAACACAATTTTTCTTTGAAGTTTTCGACTCAAAAACCGGCGAATTACTTTATAATTTGTCGATTCAAGACAGAATGATTAAAAAAACTTCCAAAGACTACGGCAGAGCTTGTGACGACTTTTACAAAAAATTTGATTTAGCCACTACCAAACAAATGAAAGAGTTGGAAAAAGCCAGAAAAAAGGCACGGAAAAATAATGATTAATAATCTGAATAAATAACAGGGGCGTTTTAAATAAATCTGTGTTCAAATTTAAATTTTTATATATTTAAAGTACTTTTTCTTTGTTGCGTCAAAGAGCAAACGCTCCTACTCGTCGCCTTTGCAAGTACCAAAAAGAAAAACGCTCGGCCCGTCAGGTTTTTCGCGTTTAACGCAGTAAAAATTCCAACCGTTCAGCCGCGTCCTACCTTTTACACAAATTTTAATCACAGACAAAAACAGAGACGGGCTGTGGCGCGGGTAATCTTGCCAAAAGAAATTTGCTAAAGGTTAAGACGTTCTGACTTTCAAAATTTTTAGTTTGATATTATTCAACACGCCAAAAAAATTATCGACGGTAATATAATTGCCGCCGGTTTTTTTATTTGCTTGCCAAAAGGTTTAATCTGTCTTATAATTTCGGCAAACTTGTTGTATTTTGGTAGTAGGGTAGTAACTGACAATCTAATTTACCTGAAAATAAAAGTAAATTTCAAAATAAAATTATCCAACTAAACATAGATTGACAGTAAAAAATTACCGATTGCCGATTTAATTTGAAATGTCTTGAAAACTTTTTATAGAGGAGCAAATTTAATATGTGCGGAATTGTTGGTTACATTGGCGGCAAACGCGCCATTGATTTTTTATTGGACGGCTTGACGAAATTGGAATATCGCGGCTATGACAGCGCGGGCGTTGCGGTAAATTGCGGCGATAATATTTTTGTTGAAAAAGCCGTAGGGCGTCTTGATTCACTCAAACAGAAATTGAAAAATAATTTGCCGCTCGGCAACATTGGTATTGGGCATACACGTTGGGCAACGCACGGCAGACCTTCTGACACCAACGCCCACCCCCATTCTGATTGTCACGGAAAATTTTTTGTTGTCCATAACGGCATTATCGAAAATTATTTGAAACTCAAGCAAGATTTAACCGCCAAAGGGCATAAATTTATTTCCGATACAGATACTGAAGTTGTGGCGCATTTGCTGGAAGAAAGTTATCACGGCGATTTTTTATTGGCTGTGCGTGATGTCATTTCAAAAATCGAAGGCAGTTATTCACTCGTTTTCATGTCAAAAGAAAATCCTGACGTTTTAATTTGCGCAAAACAGGATAACCCGCTTGTTGTCGGTATTGGCGAAAATGAAAATTTTGTGGCGTCTGACATTCCGGCGATTATTTCTTACACGCGCAAAACTTACATTCTTAACGACGGCGAAATTGCCATTGTTCAAAAAGATTCCGTGCAATTTGTAAATCGTCAAGGACTTCCGATTAATAAGAAAATTTTTAACGTAACGTGGAATGCGGCGGCGGCTGAAAAAGGCGGCTATGAACATTTTATGTTGAAAGAAATTCACGAACAGCCAAAAGCCGTCCGCAATACGATTTCCCCGCACATTAAAAATAATTCCATTCACTTTGATGAATTGAACTGGAACGCGGATTTTCTCAAAAATATCGACAAAATTTATATTGTGGCTTGCGGCACGGCATACCATGCGGGACTTGTCGGCAAATTTTACATTGAAAAACTTGTCAGAAAACTTGTTGAAGTTGACTTGGCGTCAGAATTTCGTTATCGTGCGCCGATTGTTGACGAAAATACTTTGGTTATCGTCGTCAGTCAATCCGGCGAAACTTCAGACACTTTGGCGGCGTTGAAAGAATCAAAAAGACTTGGTGCAAAAACTTTGGCAGTTACAAACGTTGTCGGCAGTTCAATAGCGCGGGAGGCTGAATTTGTCATTCACACTGCCGCAGGTCCTGAAATTGCGGTTGCGTCAACTAAGGCTTATACCACGCAATTAATTTTAATGTTTATGTTGGCTCTGTATATGGCGCAAATTTCAAAAACTGTCAGCGATTCCGATGCAGAAAGATTAATTGAACAGTTGAAAAAAATCCCCGCGCAAATTTCTGAAACTCTTTCAGACGTTGAGCCGATTAAAACCTTCGCGCAGATTTACGGCTTTAATGACGACGTTTTCTATATTGGGCGCAGTTTGGATTATTGCGTTGCACTTGAAGGCGCGTTGAAACTCAAAGAAATTTCGTACATACACGCGGAGGCTTACGCGGCGGGAGAACTCAAGCACGGCACATTGGCTTTGATTGTTGAGGGCGTTCCCGTCATTGCGCTTGCAACTCAAAAATCTGTTTACGAAAAAACTTTGTCGAATATCAAGGAAGTTAAAGCGCGTGACGCCATTGTTATTGGAATTGCGGCTGAAGGCGATACTTCACTTTCAAATTATCTTGACCACGTTATTTTTGTTCCTGAAACTGATGAATTGTTAATCCCGTTGCTCGCCGTTGTACCGTTGCAACTTTTGGCATACTACGCGGCAATTACTCGCGGTTGTGATGTTGACAAGCCGCGCAATTTGGCAAAGTCGGTTACGGTTGAATAGAGACTATTGGTTAGTGGCTAGAAAAAATTTCTCTAGCCACTAATCCCTATTCCCTATGAGCGACTGAAAGGAGCGAATAAATTGGCTGAAATTTTGGGCGTCAATGTCGATTGCGTAACAATGGCGCAGGCTATAGAAAAAGTTGAACTGCTGATAAAACAGAAAAAGCCGTCATTGGTTGCAACTGCAAACGCCGAAATGCTGATGATTGCCTCGCACGATTTACAACTTAAAAATATTTTAAATTTGGCGGCAATGGTTGTACCTGACGGCGCGGGAACAGTTTGGGCGGCTCATTATTTGGGCTACGATATGCCGGAGCGCGTTGCAGGTTGCGATTTGGTTACAAATTTACTGAAGAAAAACTACCGCGCATATTTTTTCGGCGCGGCTGAAGGCGTTGCAAAAAAGGCGGCTGAAAAATTTCCCAACGTCGTCGGCGTTCGCAACGGTTTTTTTTCAAAAGACGATGAACCGAAAATTATTTCAGATATAAATTCTGCAAACGCCGATATTTTGTTAGTCGGCTTAGGCGTTCCAAAACAGGAAAAATGGATTTTCGACAACCTCGACAAAATAAATGTACCTGTCTGCATTGGCGTCGGCGGTACTTTCGATGTTTTGGCGGGCAATGTTAAACGTGCGCCGGAATGGATGCAACGCGCAAAATTGGAATGGCTTTTCAGAGCATTGTTGCAACCTTCTCGCGCAGGGCGTTTAATCGCCTTGCCTAAATTTGTTTTTAAAGTTCACAATTCCAAAAAATCAAAGTGAAAGGAGCTTTTTTGGCTTGATAATTCGTGAAGGTTACTATTTCGCCGGTACGTTCGCTCTAATTGCAATTATCGTTAATTATTTTATAAATGCGTACGCGGCGATATTGCCTTGTGTATTGGCGATTTATTGCCTGTATTTTTTCAGAAATCCAAAAAGAAATATCCCTGCTGATGAAAATTTGATTGTTTCGCCGGCTGACGGCACAGTTCAGGATATTGTTCATATTGATAACGATGATTTTGTACACTCCCCGTGTTACAAGGTTATTATTTTTCTGTCGGTTTTCGATGTTCATGTAAACCGCGCCCCGATTGCAGGTGTTATAAAAACTCAAAAATATGTTTGCGGGCGTTTCAGACCTGCTTACAAAGACAGCGTCGGCTTTGAAAACGAACGCCATTTAATCGGCATAGAAAATAGCCGCCTGCGCGTTACGGTTACGCAAATTGCAGGAATTTTGGCGCGCCGTATTGTCAGTTGGGTTACACTTGATGACAAACTTGCAAAGGGCGATCTTTACGGCTTGATTCGTTTTGGAAGTTGCACTGAAATTGTTGTGCCTGACAGCGTTGATATTATGGTTCACAAAGGGCAGAAAGTTCGCGGCGGAGAAACTATTATCGGAAAAATTAGGCAGTAGTGTTTTAGATTGTCAGATGGTTAGATGGTTAGATGGCTAGATTGTCAGTGTGTCAGATTATCAGTAATTAGATTGTGTTGAAAAATTCAAAAAAAATCCGCAAAGTGCGGACGGAAATTACTTACTAAGTGCGTGCGGTAAAGTTCGTGCGACCAAAAGGAGCTTACATAATAAGGGCGTACGACAATATAGCAGCTTTGCGGATTCGTTTAAAGCCCTTTCTTTTGTTACTTGCAAATGCGACGAGTAGGAGCATTTGCTTTTGGGCTAGCAAAGAAAAGTAAATTTAAAAATAAAATATCTGCAAAAAAAATTTGAAAAATGACTTATTCAACACGACCTAACAACTAATCATCTAACAATCCAGCTACTAAAAAGAAAGGAGCTTTCCACAGTGAAGGCAATGATTCCAAACGCTTGTACGGCGGCGAATTTGTTTTTTGGTATGTTGTCAATTTTGGCAACGTACGAAGGCGATTATTTTTTGGCGTCGATATATATTTTTATTGCACTGATTGCCGACGGCTTGGACGGCAGAATTGCCCGCGCCTTAGGCGTTTCAAGTGAATTTGGAAAGGAAATGGATTCACTTTGTGATTTGGGAAGTTTTGGAATTGCGCCCGCGTTTTTGGCTTACAGTTTTTGCCTTCATAACTTCGGAACATTTGGCAAGGCGGCGGCGATAATTTTTGCATTGTGCGGAATGTGGCGGCTTGCGCGTTTCAATGTTTCTACTGATGTTGTTCATGGCTTTTTTATGGGGCTTGCAATTCCGGCGGGTGGCTGTATCGTTGCTTCAACCACGCTGTTATTTTCTTCGATGAACATTCAGCCGGAAAATTTCGGTATGGTTTATCCGATAACCACAATAATTGTTGCTTATCTTATGGTCAGCCACGTCCATTATCCGAATTTTAAAGGCGACGGCGCAGAGGAAATTTACATTATATCTAAAATTTGCGCGGCGGTTATGTTTGGTGCGATTGTATTTCTGACTTTGAGCGTTGCGGGCATTTTGACGGCGATTTTTTCAACTTACGCCGTTTTCGGTATTGTTAATTCTTTGATAGCTTTATTAAATCGTGAAGTTTAAGTAGTGCGGTAGTTTGTAGCTGATAGCTTGTAGCTGACAGCTGACAGCTAACTGCTAACCGCTAACAGCTATAACACTACAAAGGAGGCGTTTGAAATGGCGGATAAAGTTTCATTGGAAAAATATGCAAATACTTCAGATATTCAGGAAATAAATCATAAATTAGATTTTCTGATTGATGAAGTAAAAAATATTCGCCGTGATATGGAGGATTTACAATCTCAAAATACCGACAAACTTTATCAGATGGATTCACGCTTTTATAAACTTTGCAGCGATTTACAGCATCAAATTTACGATTTTCAAAATAAATTTTACAGCGGCAATAAAAATATCACTGAAGAAATTAGAGAATTGCAAACGCGGACGACTTATTCAAAATTTACTGAAAAATTTTTAACGTGGTTTCCAGCTTTCGTCGGAATGGGTCTTTGGTTTGTAATAATGATGATTATGATTTTTGATTAATGGCGAATAATAAAAGAACCTGCTACAAAATTTTAATGTGGCAGGTTTTTTAGTTTTTAATTTTATAAAAGTAATTTCTCAGTCGATAAAAATTTTTTGTCAATCAAAAATTTTGCAGAGAAAATTTAATTTGTTGTCAGAGGATCAATATCTATCTGCACATTTTCTGACGTGTGCAAGTTATGAAATCGCAAAAATCCGCGTACTATTTCCAAGTCCAATGTTTTTATCAGTACAGCAATTCTAAATTCTCCGCGCAAATTTTCTATTTCTGCCGGTATCGGTCCCAAAATTTCTTGCCGTACCTCAGAAGTTGCCGACACTTCCAATTTGAAACTGTTGACAATTCTTTCTGCAAAGTCTTGAATTTTCGTTTTGTTTTTTGACGTGAAAATTAATTTTACCAATCTGCAAAACGGCGGAAAAAACAGCATTTCCCGATTTAAAATTTCGACTTCGTAAAATGATTTAAAATCCTGCCGACAGGCAAATTTCACGGCGTCGGCGTCCGTGTTATAAGTTTGTACAATGACTTTGCCGGGCAAATTTCCGCGTCCTGCACGCCCCGCCGCTTGCGTTATCAAATTGAAACATTCTTCAGCCGCTCGAAAATTCGGGAAGTTCAAAACAGAATCCGCGCTCAAAATTCCAACTGCCGTAACGTTCGCCACGTCGTGCCCTTTCGCTACCATTTTTGTTCCAAATAAAATATCAAATTCGCCGCGCTTGAAACTTTCCAAAATTTTATCCTGCGCGAATTTGCCGACGGTAGTGTCTCTGTCCATTCGCAAAATTTTAGCCGTCGGCAATTCTTTTTGTAAAAATTCTTCAAGTTTCTGTGTACCTGTACCGAAATATTTAATTCGCTTGCTTTTACATTTTGGGCAAATAGTCGGCGGCGTCTGCTCAACTTCGCAAAAATGACATTTCAAAGTTCCGTCGGTAATGTGATAATGCATCGGCAAGCCGCAATCAGGACATTTCACAACTTCGCCGCAGTCTCGGCACATTATAAAAGTTGAATAGCCGCGCTTATTCAAAAGTAAAATCGCCTGTTCGTGATTCGCCAAAGTTTCATCAAGCAAATTTTTCAGCGCAAAACTTAAAACGCTTTTATTTCCTGCTTTTAATTCCGTCCGCATATCAATACATTCAACTTCAGGCAAAGGATTATTTAAAGCCCTCTGCGAAAGTTCCAAATATCCCAACTGCCCATTTTTTGCGCGGTAATAAGTTTCAAAACTCGGCGTGGCACTTCCCAAAATCAGCGTCGCCTTTTGGATTTTTGCAAATTCTTCGGCAATAATTTTGGCGTGGTAATATGGCGGCGTATCCTGTTTATAGGAGCTGTCCTGTTCCTCGTCCATTACAACCAATCCGACATTATCCAACGGCGTAAAAATCGCAGACCTTGCGCCGATTATAATCCCGACTTCGCCACTGCGAATTTTATAAAAAATGTCGTTGCGTTCGGCGATACTCAATTTGCTGTGAATTACCAAAACATCAGGGAAGTATGCTTTAAAATTTTTTACAATTTGCCCCGTCAAAGAAATTTCCGGCACAAGAATTAAAGCGCGTCTGCCGAGTTGACGAACAATTTTTGTAAGTTCAATGTAAATTTGAGTTTTGCCGCTGCCCGTGACGCCGTGCAATAAAAATCCCGCGTACATTTTTATTTTTAAATAAAGGCTTACCGTGTCGATAATTTTTTTTTGGTCGGCGGTAAGTTCGATATTTTTTTGAACGGCTGAAATTTGCGCGTAACTGTCGCGCAGGACGCGCCTTTCTTCAACTGCCACCAATTTTTTTTCGACGAGTGCATTTATTGCAGGATTCATGCCGCCAAATTCGCTTGCAGGAATTTTTTTAACTTCGCTGAGACGTTTCAAAATTTCCAACTGCTTTTTTGCGCGTTTAAATTCTGATTCGTCAAAATTTCCGACTAACCGCAAAATTTTTTCAAATTTCGGCGCAATTTTTTTACTGTGTCTGCCCGCCATAAATAACGCCATTGCCTGTGACAGCGGACACAAATAAAAATCTGAAATCCAATCCGACATTGAAAGCATTTGCGGCGTAAACCAAATTTCATTGTCTACCACGTCAAAAATTTCTTTCAGTTCAAATTCAAATGTTTCGTCGGTGTCTTTCACGTCAATTATAAAACCGTCGGTAATTTGTCTGTTAAATGGTACAATGACGCGCCAGCCGCGCTCAATGAAATTAAATTTTTCCGGTACGGCGTAAGTATAGACGCGCAAAATATTTTTCAACGCAAGATTTATACAAATTTCAGCTGTCAGCATTTTATCACCTCAAATGGAAATGAATTTTAACATTTACCGCTGATTGTTGCAAATGTGGTAGTGGGGTAGTGTGATAGTGGTATAGTTCGATAGTGTGGTAGTTGGATAGTAAATTACTACAACACTACCCAACTACTTCGGCTAGTAAAGAAAAAGTACTTTAAATTAAAATAAATTTTAAATAAAAAAAGTAGTCAGGCAGTATGCCTATCACACTACCCGACTACTCAACTACCCAACTACTAATTTCTGCGAAGTGCCAACATTGTAATATCGTCAGATTGATCCGCGCCATTAACATGCTTATTCACATCAGCGCGAACAAATTTCAGCAATTCTTCCATTGATAAATTTTGGTCGAAACGTTTCAGACAATTAATCAAGCGTTCTTCGCCGTATAATTCCTCTTCTTTGTTGAGAGCCTCTGTAACGCCGTCGGTATACATGTAAATTAAATCGCCTTTTTCAAGTTTAATTGACTGTTGCATATAGTCTATATCTTCCATACCGCCGAGTACGAAATTTTTCTTAACCTTGATATATTCGTAGGTGTCAGTAGCTTTGTGATAAACTACAGGCGGATTGTGACCGCCGTTTACAAAGGTAAATTCTCCCGTTTGTAAATCCAACATTCCCATAAAGACTGTAACAAACATCATTGCATCGTTATTTTGACAAAGTTGGTTATTCGTTAATGTCATTACTGCCGCAAAGTCATCAGGATTAATCATTGTCATTGAGAAATTTTTCAAGATAGTTTTTGAAATCATCATGAACAACGCCGCAGGAATACCTTTGCCGCTAACGTCTGCAATGGTTACTACCAAATGATTTTCATCAAGCAAATAGAAATCGTAGAAATCGCCGCCGACTTCCTTAGCCGCATTCATTGAGGCGTGTATATCAAATTCTTTGTGGTCAGGAAATGCAGGAAATTCTCTGGGCAACATACTAATCTGGATATTTTTTGCAACGTCCAATTCTGTTGCAATACGTTCTTTTTCCGCCGTGATTTTCGTTAAATTGTTCATGTAAGTTTTTAATTCATCAGTCATGGCGTTAAAACATACAGATAAATGTTCAATTTCGTCGCCTGTATGAATTTCTAACTTTTTATCAAGGTTGCCGCTTGCAATTTCGCGCACGCCGTCCGCCAATTCGTGTATCGGTTGTATAAATCTTCCCGAAAGTTTAACGCCTGACACTGAAACAACCGCCAATAATATCAATATTGCAATTACCGTTACAATGGTAATTGTGGTTATTTGAGAATCCATAGCGTTGGTTAAATCGTTAGTTTTGCCTGTTATGGCTTCGCCCGCCGAAATTGCAGGAGCTATTACTTCGTCTTTTTGTATTAATGCCGCAAAACTCCAATTTGTATCGGGCAGCGGCGCATATGCTACATAATAATCTACGCCGTCAATTTGTACAGGCATTGAGCCTGTTTCACCTGCTATCATATGATTTGCCGCGTCTGCAAGCGTCGGTTCGGCACTTTTTCTTAAATCGTTTTTGCCATCCGCGTCAACCGCAAGGTCGCCTTCTGTCTTTGCAGAAAAAAGAACATGTCCTTGATTGTTTATTACAAAACCAAATCCCGTTTCGCCGATTTTTGTATCCAAAACAATTTGATTGACTTCACGAAGATAGGCACCCATTCCGGCAACGCCTGCAAATTCGCCATTCTGATAATAAGGCGCGGCGCAAATTATGCAAAGTCCGCCGCCGTGAATATCATTTACAACGTCTGTAAATATTAATTTTTGCTCTGCAGAGGCTTTTTGATACCACGGACGTTGAAAAGCCTCATACGGCGCAATATTTCCATTTGAATCAAATTTTCTGTCAGAAATTTGATCTGCTTGAATTATGAAACCGTTTTTAGAAGCCACATATGATGACGCCACAATTTCACTGGAATCATTTAATTGAAAAAGAAAATCTTGTATATTGCCGCTCAATCCTATTTCATGTTGTAAAGCTGCACGATTCGTCACGGTTGCAGAATACATTAACTGCGGCACAAGTTTTCCTGCATTTTCCATTCTCGGTTCATAAACCGCTTTTTCTGAATAAATTTCGGGATTACTCAAAATATTTGTCATTTCTGATGATAACATTATAATTCCGGTACGTATTCCGCGCAGACTCAAAACAATTTGTTCCGCCCGTGTTTTGGCTATTTTTTCAAGATTTTCTCTCGATTGACTCTCTAACACTTTGCCGCTTGTGTCAACAGCCGCAATTCCAATTTCTCTGCCGGTCTCTTTTGCGTCTTGCCGAATGTCAAACATTCCATAAATAACGACAATGCCCAATACCAGCAATGAAATAATACTGCACGACAACACCAAAATTAATAATCTGCGGCGTATGTTCATTTGAACTTTCATACATTTTTGAACCTTTCATAATAAAATTTTTCTACATAATTGCAAACTGCGCGAGCATTTGGAGTAAGTTCCAATGTCTGCATATTTATCGGTACTTTTTGGGGATTATGTAAAACCATTATTTCACGCTCACTGCAAAGCGGTTGAAATCCTGCGAAAAAATATCCAATTTTTTTCAATTCATCATACGCCGTTATACTTTTCGGATCGCTGATATTCAAAAAAATATTAAATGTCTGATACTCTGAAAGATATTGCGAACGGATTTTTTCAATTTCTTCAATTAAATTTGCGCCGGCTGACATAACCTCTATTTTGCAATTAAATTGAACGTCATCATTTTCTGCAATAATTTCACTTTTGCCGCTTAATTTTTCGGCTTCAGTTTCAATTTGATAATTTACTTTGAGTTCGTCATAAATTTTTTTTGCAAATTCTCTGTGTTCAGGCGGCAAATAAATTTTTCCCGCGTCTTTTTTTGCCAATCTGCGAATCATTATACTTTGCGGGTGTTTTAAATTTTCGTCGAATTTATAGGAATGTTTAATTTTCTCCATAAAAAATACGCCGAAGACAAAGCCGCAAGTTACAAGATTGATTTTTTCCATTAATCGCTGTGTAATATCGTGGAAAAGTACCGGCAAACAATAAATTGCTGACACATTTTTCATTGCGTGAATTTCTTTTAAAGCGTATCTGAAAAATTGAAACGCCATTCTAAAGCCGCGATATTCTTTCAAAAATATTTCTGACGCTATTTCGCACATAGATTCATGCGGCAAAAATCTTTTTAACGCCAACATTCCGATAATTTCGCCGTTATCACGCTCGGCAACAAAAAATATTATATGCCCGCTTGCATCTTCCATTTTCAAATATTCTGTGTAATAAAATTTGCGCTTAAAATAAGAGTCTCCATATTCCGAACGGATACATTTTACCAGTGATTCGGCGTCATCAGGTTTAAATCTGCGAAATCTTACCCAAATTTTTTTATCGCCGTTTGTAAGTTCTATAAATTTCATTGTATTGCCATTACCGAAAAATTATAACCGCGTTTAAAAATTCGGTAACTTTTCCCCCCTTTCATATTCATTAAAAAATTTTTTTATTATAGACTTTTTTAAACTCTTAAAAAGTATGCTCAATAAGAAAAATTTCAACAAAATTTATTCATCAGCTACAAAATTATCGAACTAAAAAATTTGAAAGTTAAAATTTCTTAACCTTTAGCAAATGTCTTTTACTAAGATTGCCCGCGCCCCAGCCCGTCTCTGTTTTTGCCTGTTATTAAAAGTGGTGTAAAAGGTGGGACGCGGCTGTATGGTTGGAATTTTTACCGCGCCATACGCGAAAAACCTTGCAAATGCGATGAATAAGAGCATTTGCTGGCAGCAGCGTCTTTCTTGCAAATGCGAGGAGTACGAGCATTTGCTTTACTTTTCTTTGACAAGACAAAGAAAAGTAAATTTAATAAAATAAAAAATTTAACAAGAAAAATTTTTAAATCGAATTAATCTAAACGCTTTAATATATTTTATAACAGTTTGTGCTTTTCCTTCAACCTTTAACAGTTTATTTTTTGTCAATAATTACCGTCAAATTATTTATTCCAAATGTAGTTTTGTAGTGAATGGCATCAGCCGCCTTAGTTATCATTGAGATTCCAAGCGCGTCTCCCATATCCAAAAAATCTTCTTCATCTTCAACCTGTTGGTAATAATCCAGAGGATTGAAAAGTTTACCGCCGTTTCTGATTCTAAGTACTATCATCAGATCATTTTGATTTTTGATTATTAAAATTCTGACGTCCATTGTCTCATTGGCGTTTTGCGGAAAACAATGATCTTTTATGCTCATCATCATTTCTTCCATTGACAATCTGACAAGCATAATTTCTTTTTTAGAAAGTTCATTTTGTTTGCAGAAAGTGGCAATTTTTTCGACGTTTTTAATTATTTCATTCGTGTCTGTTTTAACTGCAAATGAAATATAAGTGCCGTCCTTTTCTGCGTGCAAATCTTGCAATAATACGCCGCTGTAACCTTTTCTGACATAATACGGTATGGCAATTAACATTATCAGTAACGGACTGATTGACGCTATCGTTAAACTTGCCCAAGTTGCCGACAATCCATAAATCGGCGTCAAAATATACGCGGGCGCAACCATAAACAGGAAGGAGCGGCAAAATATTAAAATATTCGCCAAAATTGTAAATCCTGCCGCTTGATAGTAGAAAAACATCAGGAAACAACAAACCGACGGCGGCAAGCTGAATGCAAATATAAAAGCCGCATTTGATGCAACGGCTAATTTTTCGCCGTCATAAATTCCAAACATCATACAAATTTCATTCGGGAATAACATAATAATCGCCATTAAAATAAAAATTAATGACATTCCCAAAATATGGGCGCGTCTTTCAATTCGTCTGATACTTACCGTGTCAAGTTCTTTTGTAAATACGCCGACAAATGCTGAAGTGGCTTGAGCCAATCCCGACAAAATTACCAATGAAAAATTTTCCAGTGATGAAAATACCGAAAATGCCGCAAGTCCTACACTGCCCGCCGCCTCAACTATTATTCTGTTCATTATTGCCAATCGAAAGAAAATAAAAAGATTATTTAACGCGGGCGGCGTTCCCAATTTCATTAATTTCAATGCAGATTTTTTATTAAATTTGCGGACGATATTAAAATCACTTTGAATCAATAATTTTAATCCCAAAATTGACGCGCCGACACTTGAAATAACTGTGCCGAGTGCAATGCCTTCAATTCCAAGTCCAAAAACTTTGACGCAAATTATATCTAAAATAATGTTGGCGGCTGCCATTCCGAGAAATAAATTTGTCTGCCATTTTAATCTGCCCGTCAATTTAAAAAAATTGTACGGCAAATAAAACATCGTTATTCCAAATCCGCCGATTATAAATATTATGGCGTAAATGTACGCGCTGTCATAAATTGCCGGTGAACAGCCGAAAATGTATAAAATCGGCTTTAAAAAGATAATCAGAATTACACTGACAGATATTGACAAAGCCGCGCTTAAAATAATCGCCAATGAAAAAGATTCATTTGCATTTTTAATATTATCTCTGCCGAATGCGTAGGAAGTCAAAGTTGAACCGCCAACGCCTGTAAGTGACCCTATTGTTGCGAAAACAAAATAAAACGGCGCAGTTACACTCATTACAGCTAAACCGTCCGCCGCAAAAAATCTTCCGGCGATTATGGAATTTGCCATTACGCTTGCCATAACGCCGAACATTGAAATTATCGAGGAGGTAACATGTTTATTAAAAAGTTTTTTTAAAAAAGTATCATTATCTGAAAGTGTCGATTCGTTCATAAATGCACCTTTTTAAAATTAAAATTAAAAGCCGACGACGGATAAATTTTCGTTATGGTCGGCTAAAATTTTAACTTCAACTATAATTTTTATTTTCACAGAGACAACCTGACACTAAAATAATTTTTTCATGGTAAGAATATTTTGTCCGTTACTGCGTTCGTAAGAAATTTCATTAACATTTTTTTTAACGAGGAAAATTCCAAGTCCGCCAATGTCTCTGTCTTCAATGGCGGCGTTTGTGTCAGGGTCTTCGTGAGCAAGCGGATTATAAGCAATTCCGCTGTCAATAAAAGAAATTGTAATTGCGCGTGGATTGTCAGAAAATTCTTTTGTAACTGTAACGAGTCCGATATATGGGCGGTAGGCATAACTTGCCACATTTACAAAAATTTCCTCAATAACCAATTCCATTTGCATAATAATTTTCATGGAGCAATCTTTTTCTTCAAGCGATGAAGTTATATATTCTGTAACTTCCGCCAAATTTTCAACAGTTGCTTCAATCGTTAATTTTTCCATTTCCATTCCCCGCAGATTATTCAATCGTCATTAAATCTGCAAAACCTGTCATTTCCAAAACTTCCATAACGGTTTCGTCAACATGACAAAGTTTCATGCTGCCTTGCTTGTTCATACGTTTTTGCGCCATTAAAAGGGAGCGCAAACCTGCTGACGCAATATATTTTAAATTTGCGAAATCAAAAATTAAATCTTTTACGCCGTCAAGCGATGCATTAAGTTCGTTGGTAAGTTCTTGAGCGTTTGAGGCGTCAAGTCTGCCGATGATTTGCACTGTTAATGTTGTACCGTCTAAAATTTTTTTAATTTCCATTGAAAAAAACCTCCAAATAAATTTTCTTAGTTTATGGATTTATATTTCAAGTTCGGCGATTTATGTCGTCAAACTTTTTATCAATTATTATAGTGGTTAGTTGGTAGTATTTCACTAGGGGCTGTTGAATAATTATGTTTTTAAAAATTCTTTTCTTATTGAACGTACTTTTTCTTTGTCTTGTCAAAGAAAAAGATACAGCAAATGCTCGTACTCGTCGCCTTTGCAAGAAAGACGCTTTTTGCGCGTCCTGCGCGGCATCTTAGTTCTTCGCTATCATCTAACAAAATTTTTTTCATGAATCAGCAGTAATCATTCAACACGCCCTAGCTACTATCCACTAATCGCTAACCACTAATCACTAACCGCTAACCACTACTACAAATTGTCTTCGATTTTTAAAATAATGTCTCTAAGTTCTGCGGCGCGTTCAAATTCCAACGCCTTCGACGCTTCTTTCATCTGTGCAGTTAAAGATTTTATCAAATTGCGGCGTTGCGGCGCGGTTAATTTTTTTATCAATTCGCTTGCAGATTTTGATTTATTTTTGTCAGATTTTTTAAGCGGCAATTCAATTAACGGCGCAACAGGTTTTTCAATAGTTTTTGGCGTAATGTGATTTTTCAAATTGTAATCCTGTTGAATTTTTCTGCGGCGTTCAGTTTCCTCCATAGCGCGGCGCATTGAATCTGTAATATTTTCGGCGTAAAGAATAACTTTGCCGTTTGCATTTCTTGCGGCGCGTCCAATCGTTTGAATCAGTGAAGTTTCTGAACGCAAAAAGCCTTCTTTGTCTGCGTCAAGAATTGCAACAAGTGAAACTTCCGGCATATCCAGACCTTCGCGCAGAAGATTTATTCCGACAAGCACATCAAATTTTCCTGCGCGTAAATCGTCAATAATTTCGGCGCGTTCAATCGTTACTACGTCAGAATGTAGATATTTTACACGAACGCCAGAATTTTTCAAGTAGTCGGTTAATTCTTCGGCAAATTTTTTTGTCAGCGTCGTTACCAAAACGCGCTCATTAATTTTTGCGCGTTGATTTATTTCAGAAATTAAATCGTCAACTTGATTTTCAAGCGGGCGAACTTCAACCACAGGATCAAGCAAGCCTGTCGGACGAATAATTTGCTCAACCGTGTTGCCGGATTGTGAAA
>CAJOGS010000007.1 GCA_905234045.1 uncultured Selenomonadaceae bacterium
AATCAGAGAAATCACCAGCTATTTTACCAGTACCGACATAAACCGAATCTACAACCACAGGTACAGAATCAGTACCAACCATTTCTATAGTACCAAGTTGGGAAGAGTCCCAATTAGTAACACCGATACCTAAGTAAGAACGGCGTTTACTACCGCTCATTTCTTTAAAAAATCCCACGCCGTCCTCACCTCCTTACCGGCTTTAGGCAAAATAAAAATGACACTCACATTTTTTTCCGTGAGTGCCATTCTTCAAAACCCTTGCAAGATTTTTTCTCTTGCTTTATAATACAGGTATAAATTAAAGTTTACCTGAGTTTAGCTAAGCTTTTAAGTTAGCTGCAAAAACTTTGTATATTGTGTGTTTTGGCTAAGCAACACCATATACGTTAAAGGTTTCGTGACTGCAATCACGGATCGGGTTCTGACGTTTCTCAGGCGTCAGAGCCTTTTTTGCATCTACAATATATTCATCACTTTTTATAGTAACAAATACCCCTTTATTACTATAAAAATCTTCAATTTTCAATCAATCCTTGCTTGTTATTATAAGATTTTATCTGCAATATAGCAAGCAAAAAATTTTTTCGCCACCATTATTTTTAGTTTTAAAACTCCAATTCATTTTTCAATCGGATAAAACTTTTGCTTGAAAAGATTAATGTATCTGTCAACCGTCGTATGGGAAACATTAATACATCTTGCCACTTCTTCGGCGGTTATATTTGGATTTAAAATTTTCATACGAATAATTTGAATCCCTATATTATCAGAATTTAGTTCAATACATTGCCTGATGATAAAAAGCAATCGCTGATACTCTGACAATCTTTCTTGCAGTATTTTAAGAACACTTGAATCATAACGACCGTATGACAACTGAAAAGAAATGATACGCTCCAAAGAAAAGATTAATGCTTCAATCTTGTTTCGTGAAAAAATATCTTCGATTGGCAATTTGTAATTCATTAGCGAGGCTATATCAGATAAAATCTTATCCCGCCAACGTTGCAAACCATTCGGATGAATATTCAGTTTCAAACCGATTTTTACAAATGAATAATCCAATCGAAATTTTTCATATAAAAATATTTGTTCCTCCGGCGTTAAATCCGCCAAGACTGCCGCTACAATTACATCATTATTTTCTTCACACAGTAACCGTAACTTTGCTTTCCATATTCCGTCAGAATCTTCTTTTTCGCAAAAATGCTGTAATGAATTATATTCTTCTGCCGTCCAATACTGATAACGATAGAAATGCAACAACGCATTTTTTGCAATAAACAATTTTAACTGCATCGCAATCCCTACTCGCGTGTATCAAATACCATATCTTCAATTTCTTGTGTTACGGAGCGAAGATATTTCAAAAAATCCAACACTTCTGCGCGTTCCTCTGGACAAAACCTATAAATTTCAATCTCCTTAGCAAGCTGAGGAAGCTAAAATTGCGACATAGCTTTAAAGTCGTGAACAACGTGCGGTACTGATGTAATATCACCAAACAAAATTAAACGTTCCAAATTAAGACAGCGTTGACGGAGCATTTGAAAATTGAAAATTTTTTGACTCACGGGCAATATTTATACCGCTTACTTAACAAAAAAAATTTTTTTCTCTTGACAAACTTTTTTTAAAAGTATACAATTTTTGCTGAAAATAGCAAAAACTTAGCGGTTTTTTCAAAAAACCGTCTTATATATATTTGGTAAGATTGATTCCCTTAAGGAATCTTTTTTATTGCACAAATTTTAATTCAGTTTTAAAAAATTGTCAACGCTGAAAATTTAAGGCGATACAATTTTCAATCATATAACAAACTTCTTCTCTACTTGGAACTGCCGGTGAAAACTTTACGACTGTATTAGAAATTGTATCTTTAGGAAATCCGTCATTAACGAGTAATTGAATTGCCGTTTCGTCAAGTGTCTGCGACCAATCTTGACTGGAATCCCCAAGATTATCCTTTACGAAATTAAAGAATTTAAATTCGCAAACAGTTTCGGGCGTTCCATTCATAATTGTTTCAATACGATGATTCTTTTCTGTCTCCATTTCTGCTTTATGTTTAGCATTGTCATTGGAATCTTCATTAAGCAAATTGATAAGTTCCTTAGAGCGCAGTAAAAGTTTTTCGTATTCTTCCTGCTGTGGAAATGGTATTGCTAATTCTTCATTGCCGGCTTGAATTTTATTATTAAGTTCATCAATATCCCTTTGCTGTGATTCAGCGGCTTTTGTTCTGCCATTAGCCATTTCTATAATACGATTGATATTGTCTCCGGCAATGGAGGAAGAATATTTTTTAGAAGTATGCTTGCCGGAAAGTATAATTTCTTCACGCAAGAAATTACCGTCAAAAGCTGTAGAAATATGCAAGCCTTTATATTCGCCAGATAAACCGTGTAAAGGACAATGACTAAATGAAGACTCTTTATTTTTTTTGATAATGTCAGCAATAAAATTATTAGCTTCCTTCTTATCTTCAAATGTCTTCCCGTTCAGAATAATCGAGAATTTTTCCTTGCCGTCTTCGCCAATAACTGTATTTTGCTTGACTGTTTCAATGTCAGCATTTATGCTATCAAGAATTTTTTTAGCATCGGAAATATGGACAGGATAAATTTGTTTAACTTTATGCTCCAATTTCTCGTGCGCGTGTAAAAATTCGGATTTAGCAATTTTCAAACGCTCAAGTTTCACATCAATATCCATTTTTTCCTTGATAAGCGGATTTCCTGTAGCAATAGCCTTAATTTCAGCGTATGACAGGGTAGCCTCGTCAATATCATCGGCAGAACGCGCAGGGGTTTTTGAAGTCATAATTTGCGAAATAAAGCGTTGCTTATTCTCGATTATTTGCCAGAGGTACGAATCAAACGTACCTTCTGTAACATAACGGAAAATTTTGACGTGCTTATTTTCATTACCCTGCCTGATAATTCTACCGGCGCGTTGTTCCAAATCACTGGGTCGCCAGGGCACATCGAGATCGTGCAAAGCTATTAATTTATCTTGTACGTTTGTTCCCGTTCCCATCATTGCCGTTGAACCAAGCAAAACTCTAACTTCGCCCTTGCGGACTTTGGCAAACAGAGCATCTTTTTCTTTTTCATTTTTCGTATTTTGAATAAATGCTATTTCTTCCGGCTTAACTCCTGCCGCTATCAATTTTGCCTTAATATCGTCATAAACATTGAAAGATTTTGACGGCGTTGACTGGTCGCAGAATATCATTTGCGTAGATTTTTTATCTTTTGTTTCTTCGTAAATTTCTAAAACATTTTGAACGCAGGTATTAACTTTACTGTTAGGATCGTCAGGCAATGTAGAATCCATTAAACGTTGGTCTAATGCTAATTTTCTGCCGTCGTTCGTAATTTTAAGCATATTATCTTCTTCAGGTTCAACCTGTTTTTCACGAACTGCCTTAGCGCGTTCAGCCAGTACATCTACCATATCTTTTTGTGCGTCAGAGGCAGGAATTTTGCTGGTTATAAATTCTGCTTCCGGCACATTTAAATTAAGTTGGTCAGCAGTTTTAATGTCAGCAATTTCTCTAAACATCGAAAGTAATTCCGGCAGATTATGGAATTTTGAAAAGCGCGTTTTAGTGCGAAAACCTTTACCTTCTGGGGCTAATTCTACGGCTGTAACTGTTTTGCCGAATGTTGACGCCCAACTGTCAAAGAATGCTAATCCTTCGCTTTTTAATCTGTCTGCCTGTAAATAACGTTGCATTGTGTACAATTCGCACATCGAGTTGCTCAAAGGCGTTCCCGTTGCGAAGATAATCCCGCCGCGTCCTTGATTTATTTCATTAAGATAACGACATTTTTCATACATATCTGTTGTCTTTTTGGCGTCTGTAGTTGTAACTCCAGGTATATTTTGCATTTTTGTATATGTGAATAAATTTTTATAATAATGTGCCTCATCGACATAAAGTCTATCTATTCCGAGTTGTTCAAATGTAACGGTATTGTCTATATCTTCATTTTGTAGCGATTCAAGCCGTTCCTGCAGACTTTTTTTCTTTAATTCCGCTTGTTTAATGGAAAATTTATCGCCGCGTTCCAACTTCATTTCTTCAATAGCTTCAACCAATTCATCGACTTGCTCGTTTAAAAGTCGCTCAAGTCTTTCTTTGCTGATTGGAATTTTTTCAAATTGCGTGTAGCCGATAATTACGGCATCCCAGTCTTGTGTGGCTATTTTGGAGCAAAATTCTTTTCTCTTTTCTGCAGTAAAATCATTTGCAGTAGCAACTAAAATTTTCGCATTTGGATAAAGCTGTAAAAATTCTGTGCCAAATTGCTCTGTTAAATGTTTTGGCACTACTATCATTGATTTTTTAGCAAGTCCGAGACGTTTAGCCTCCATTGCTGACGCCACCATTTCAAACGATGACGATAGGTAACTCTTTGATTTTATCTCCAAGTTTTCCCCCGTCCCAAACCGTGCGTGACAGTTTCCCATCACACGGCTTTCCATCATCAACTTATTTTTAATAACCTAAACTTCAAACAAATTTTTCCCTTAAAATTCAAGTTTGGGCATTTCTGCCATTTCTCTTAATTTATTGAGTTTATCCAACTGTTTCTGATTGAGTTTTAATACTTCCAGATATTTTTGTATCGTTGCCTTATTATTCGTATGTATGAGAATGTGTACTGATTCTGACACGATTATTAAATTTTCGTAATTATCTTCGCCGCCCAATGCTACAGGCTTTTTGTGGTGACAATCTACTTGATTTGCCTCCATTTTCATTCCTGTAACTGCACATTTTCCCTTTTGCGATACATACAATGCTATTCGATTGTCGTTGTACTCTACACTTTGATTACCGCACGGATTATTCATTAAGTGATACAAGACTGCCATATTTATATTTGACAGATTTTTATGTATTTCTATTCTGCCTTCCGGCGTGTAGTTATTCACTTTTATTTTTTTATCCATTGGTATTCTGTGCTGTACATAGGCTATTGGTACTATTGCGTGACCGCCCAAATACCTTACTTCTCGACTTGTTCCATATTTTTCTGCAATATATCTGTTGGTAATTTGCCCTTTCTTTTTCAGTCGGTGTTTCAATCTGTTGTAAAGGCTCTTTTTGACATCGTAAGCGATTTTTTGTATGTCCCTGTTTACGTGTGTTGCTATATTGTAATAATTGTGGATTCCTATAATGTAAGCGTTGTACTGCTGAATCAATTTGTATTCCATTCTTTTTTCATAGGTCTGCCTTAGTTGCTTTATGATTTCTTTGCTTTTGTCGTGAATTTTTTTGAGTGCGCTGTCCTTTATATGTGCTTCTACTACAAATTTCGGCTGTCCGTTTTTCATCTTGCCTTTTATATGGACTTTTAATTTAAAGCCCAAAAATTCGGAGTAGTGACGCTTAAGATTAACTATTTTTGATTTCTCAAGATTAATTTCAAGCCCCAATCTTTCCCACAGCCATTTTTTTGTACCTTCAAATATTTTTACTGCGTCTGAATATTTCTTGCAGAATATTTTAAAGTCATCTGCATAGCGTACAATGTAGCACTCTTTCAATTTTGTTTGCCGTAATACTTTTACAGTGTAACTTTTATCAGGCGTTCCATTTTTATACGTCCTGTAAACGTAATTTTGTTTCGTCGGAAACTCTTCCCACTGGCTTACTATCCACCAATCTAATTCGTTTAACACAATATTTGATAGTAATGGTGAGATTATACTTCCTTGCGGCGTACCTTTTTCAGGAAAACCTATTGTTGCTACTTTTGCTTTCAACATTGCTGATATTATTGACAGTAACTTTTTCTCTCGGATTCCTAACGCCCACATCTGTTTCAGTAATTTTCCGTGATTCACATTGTCGAAAAATGATTTTATATCTATGTCAACGACGTAATGACAGTTGACATTTTGCATCAGCCTTTCAGATTGAGCGATCGCATTTTCTGCGCTGTGATTCGGTCTGAATCCATTGCTCCTTTTGAAAAATTTTGCCTCACATATCGGCTCCAGTACCTGCAATATACACTGTTGTATTAACCTGTCCATAATTGTCGGTATTCCCAATGCTCTTTTTTGTCCTTCGCCTTTCGGTATTTCTACCCTGCGAATTGCATTTGGTGTATACCATTCAATTTTTTGTTGTACATAAGCAACTAATTTTTTTTCGTTCCATTTATTTAAATCGCTGATTGTCTTTTTGTCCGCTCCTGCCGTTTTACTTCCGCTGTTTCTTTTAATGTTTCTGTAAGCCAATTTTATATTTTCGGGACACTTTATAAATTCTACAAGATTGTAGAAGTATTGCCCTTTTTGACTTTCTGAATATAATCTGTCAAAAATTTCTTGCATATTGTAATATTCGCAGTTGCGGATTTTTTCTTTCTTCAAGGGTCTTATTTTGTTTGTCAAAGTCAGTTACTTTCCTTTTTCAGATTTCGCTTTTCTTAGTCTTACTCGAACCTTTATTTTCGTTTAGTTATTAACTTTTTTCGTTGATGACTAATGGCTATCCCTCTGTTATGTTTCCATAACTTCTTCGGTACTATGCCATCTCTCTCAGCTGAATTAAGAATTGTTATTTATTCCAATTCAACACTTCACAGCCTGTAACCGGCTCTGTGTTTCAGCTTTTCCACGTTCCAATATTCCTATCTGTTCATTTCTGCTTTTAGGTCTCTCTCTGAGCCTGTATGCTGGAAAGTGCCTTTAACACTTTAAGGACTTTCATAGTAAAAATTTTTACTCATCCTCACATACTTCCGTATTCGGAAAGGAACATTTCTGCTCCTGCGCCTTTTAGACTCGTACTTTCGAGTTTTCGTCAGTCTTTATGACATTCTAACCTTGAGCAGTTTATAGACCTCCGGCGTATCATACACATACACCACCTCTGGCGCACTTTCCACAGCTTTTCCTGTTTGGGCGTATTTCCGCCGACTTTGGCGAGCGTTATACTACAATCTTTGTTACATAAGACTGAAGCATATCGCAGTTTGTAAGGTAGGCGTTTCGGGGCGTTACTCCCTCATTCCACCTATCGGAATATTAGTTCTACAAGTCATTTTCAGAGACTCCTTTCAATTCTCTTTCTTTGCTTGTGCATAATCTTTTCAATTATGAACGTGTCGCACTTTTACCTGCGCCGACACAATGCGCCAATAGTGTATTTCCGCCGTATAAGGTATGGGCTATTGCGTTTTTCTGGTGCGGACGCAGTTGAATTTCGGTATTCATTCTAGGAAAAATTAAATGGCTACCATCATACTCACGCGGACGAATACCATTGAAATGGCGATTGTAATAGGCAACCAATCTATCACGCCTTTTTTCATCTGCAAAAATCCATTTTGTAAATTCTTGTTTTATAAGTTCCTGTTTTTGTTGTGCCGCTATCGTTGCCTCTTGATCCACTATCTTTTTTTCAACACCGTCAATGTAAACAGTTTTATGGATTTTCGGCTCTTTCATATTAAGTGCAAGTTCCGTTAAAGCAAGCGCATTCATTTGAGTAACGCCGTAGGTTACTTCTGCTTTTGCACTGTTTGGATGACTTTTTCCTTCGATTCTCCAAGTGCCTGTTACCTGCGAAAAATGTACTTCCATTGCCCTGCCTGTTACATCAAATGTATCTCTGATAAATCGTTCAATATCGCTTGTCGGTATCCACGTTGCACCGATTTCAACGTGAATATCTGCCGCCGTTAAATCTTGCGGCTTGACATTTTCCAATGCTGATAAATTTTTTTCTAAACGTGCTTTTGTTAATTGCAAATGTTCCAATTCTGTATCAGATTCATTTTGTTTAGCGTTTTTCAATTTCTGGTATTCGGCTTTGTACTGCTTCCATTTTTCTTTAATGTCATTGTCTGGATTCTGATAATAAAGGCTGTCTATTTCTCCTTGAATTGCCACAATGTTATTTTCAAATTTTGTCAGTCTCTCTTTCAGAAAGCTGTATAAAATTAAATCGTGTTCCGAATCTGTATGATTGAAATTTTCGTCTAACATTTGCAAACTTCGCAAAACAATTAAATCTGCTGATCTGCTGTAACCTAATTCTTTGCCGAGACGTACTGCATCAAGCGAAAGTAACGGCTTATCCGACAAAATACGACTTACTTTATCATTTTCAGTAAATTTTCCTTGACGAAGTGCAACCTGCAACATAAAAGCGCGGTTATCTTGTTGAGATTCAATGTAATTGGCGTAATACGGATTGTCGTCCTTATCACGATAATTTGAAAAAGAAAAATAACTGTTGCCGTTAATTTCAAATCGGAGCATATTTTTTTCAATTTCATTTTGCGGCTCGTATGGTGGAATATCCTCAACTTGTAAAATTGACGCTGCCAATTTTACATTTATTTCATTTTCTGTCTGTTGAATTTTAATTTGTGTTTGTTCCATTTTTTCTCGAATATCGCCAGACAAAAATTCTTCCGTTATTTGATATTCTTGTTTTTGAAAATCGAAATAAATTCGTTCAAATTCCAGCGCGTTTATAATTTCTTCCTCTGCTTGTCCTGTTAATTCCGTCATATAGTCAATATCGACGCGCCCAACTTCTTGCATTGAAATAGCAAGTGCGTCTATAGGATTATCGGCATAAGTCGGCGGACGGTGTGGCTCTATCATTCGTTGAGTAAATATTGGCGATTGACCTTTGTAGCCGTCTTTTCCATATACTTCCAATGAACGTAACAACGGATATGCTGCATCATTGCTAAAAATTTTTTTCAGCGTAGCATCTTCGCAAATACGTCCGTAACGACGCACATATTTATCATAATAATTGCTAAGTTTTGCTTGAGCAATTTGCAAGGCTAATTCTGCGCCGTCATCTACTTGAACATCAAGAACATTACGAACACTATCACGAATTTCCATAGCCAAAAGCATTCTTTGGCGGTCTTTCAAATTAACCTTGACTTTTTCAACTTTAACGCCGTCATAAAATTTAATTTCGCCGTTTTCTACAAAATAACTTGACGGGCGTTTATCAACATCTGCGATTTGACGCGGTAATGGTAACGGCGTTGCACTTGGAGAGTAAATTTGCGGCAACGACTGCATTTTTTCACTTAACATTTCAGCTAACTGACGATTTTCATCAGGAGTGCAAGTTAAATCAAAGCCGTAAGCCGTACTTTTCTTTTCCAGTTTTCCCAAAACGTCTTCAGGGTTATCTATGAAATATTGATTGATTGTAATTTCTTTTTCGCCTTGAAACGGCGCAACCTTAGTCCAATTTGGCAATTCTTCTTCTTCACGGATATTTTCGAGTTTGCGGAAAATTAAAATGTCGCTTGTAACCTCAGTTCCCGCCTCTTTAAAAGCATTATTCGGCAGTCTTATTGCCTTTACAAGGTCTGCACGACGTGCAAAATATTTTCTTGCGTTGTCGTCTTGTTTATCCAGCGTTCCTTTGGAAGTGATGACAGCGACTAAACCGCCGGGACGCACTTGGTCTATCATTTTCGCTATGAAATAATCGTGTATTAAAAATCTGTATTTATTGTAGCCGTTGTCGTTGACGTGATAATTTCCAAAAGGCACATTTCCTACCGCTATGTCAAATGAATCGTTTAAATATTTTGTATCCTCGAATCCTTTTACATTGATTTCCGCGTCTGGATATATCGCCTTTGCTATTCGCCCCGTTATTGAATCCAATTCCACGCCGTAAAGATGACTTTCATCTCTCATTTCTTCAGGCATATTTCCAAAAAATCCGCCGACTCCCATTGACGGTTCTAAAATTGTTCCTTTACTGAATCCTAAATTTTTTAATCCTTCGTACATACTTTTGACAATTTCGCCGGAAGTGTAATGCGCGTTTAAAGTTGAACCTCTGGCGGCGTTGTATTCTTTTTCGGTCAGTATACTTTGCAACAGCCACGCTTCTCTGTCCCAACTTAAATCTTTTTTATCAAACGCCTTTGGTATTCCGCCAAATCCTGCATATTCTTTCAATACTTCAACTTCTTCAGGAGTTGCCGACCTTGCTTCGCTTTCAATGTGCTGAAGGGTACGGATCGCCACTACATTTTTGCGGAATACGTTTTTTTCTCGACTGTCGCCGCGAATTACTGCCATATCTTCGGCAATAGTCGTCTGTAAATCCGGCGTTTCAATTTCTTCAGATTCTTCTACTTTTGTCGTTTGATTTGAATTTTTAATATCCTCAAAATTTATTTCCGGCTCTTCTTCCATTTCCTCAAAATTGTAGTCGATATTATTTTTTTCAGTTTCTTCGATACTTTCAACGTCGATTATTGTTGATGTGTCAGTATTTTTATTTTCTTCGACAAATTTGCTTTCATCTGACTCACTACCGACATTTTCAATATCTGGCAAAATTTCTGTCTGTACTTCAGAAACATCGTCAACTTTTTCTACTTCAGATTTTTCTTCAAATTTTTCAGGTTCAATAATTTCTTCATTGACACTTTCAATTTTTTGCTGATTTTCTGTCGGTACTTCAGAAACATCGTCAACTTTTTCTACTTCTGATTTTTCTTCAAATTTTTCAGGTTCAGAAATTTCTTCATTGACATTTTCAATTTCTGGTTGATTTTCTATCGGTACTTCAGAAACATCGTCAAACTTTTCTACTTCAGATTTTTCTTCAATTTTTTCTGATTCAATAATTTTTTCACTGACCCTTTCAATTTTTGGTTGATTTTCTGTCGGTACTTCAGAAACATCGTCAAACTTTTCTACTTCAGATTTTTCTTCGATTTTTTCAGATTCAAGAGTTTCTTCATTGCCACTTTCGATTTTGGGCTGATTTTCTGTTGATACATTAGAAACGCTGTCAACCTTTTCTACTTCCGATTTTTCTTCGATTTTTTCAGGTTCAAGAATTTCTTCATTGCCATTTTCAATTTCTTGCGGATTTTCTGTCGGTAATTCAGAAACTTCGTCAACTTTTTCTACTTCTGTTTTTTCTTCAACTTTTACCGCCGAATTATTTTGAGTTTCCGCCGTATAATCTCCAAAAAGTTCCTGCTGTACAGGTTTTTCTTTAGATTCTGTCTTGTCTACGGGAGTTTTTGTAACTTCCTTTTCAATTTTTATAATTCCAATTTCTTTTAAAATCGGATTATTTTCGGCTACTGTCACGTTTTCTACTTCTTTTTTCATTGTTGCTTTTTGCATTGCATCAAGAAAAATTCTTGCCGTTTTTTGCGTCTCTTCCAAAATTTGCATAATTTCCTGATCTTTGAAAGAAAGTGCGGCAAGTTGGCGCGTTGCATTTTCTGTTGGCAACCCCATTCTTTCAAATATTACCGCCTCGACACTCAAGGCGACTAATTTTTTAGACTCTTCGCTGATATTGCGACGGCTCGTCAATTTTTGCGCTATCAGTCTAATTTGCTTTTCAATATCTTTTTCATCAGCTGCCACTGCATCAATAAATTTTTTGTGCTTTGATTCATCATACTGCCACAAATTTACAGCGACTTCATTTTTTACGGCGGATTCAGTTTCTGAAACGTCGTAGACAATTTTAATTTTCCCGTCTTTTACAAGTTTAATTCCCCGTGCATTGGCACTTTTTTTGCGGCTGAAATGTTTTTGCCAAACTTCCTCATCTGCCACCGCCGTATATACCGCCGGTGCTTCCAGTGCGAAACTTGCCAAATCTTTCACTTCGTATTTATGGAAACGCGCCATTGTCGATAAAAACGACAAATATTTTCCAATATTTCCCTGCAGTTCCTCCAAATATTTTTGATTTCTTTCTTCAATTTCTTTTGCCAAATTTTCAGGCATAATAATAAAACCTCCTAAATGTTAGTTTAAAAAATCCTAACACTTAGAAGGCTTTTCAAAATCTTATCTTTTTGCGATTTTTAACTGCAAATTTCCGCCGTCAAAATTTCTCTGACTTGTGAGCGAATATTATTGACTAAACCGACCCATTCCAACGGTTTACGGCTTTTCAGTTCCTCATTGACTCCTTCAAGTTCCATTTGTTCTTCAACGAGTTCATCAAATTTGTTGCTGTACAGTTCCTCAATTCCCGCAAAATATTCAAGCAACAATTTACTTTCTACAAGTTCTTCATAATCTTCAGGTTTTTCCTCAATCAAATAATTTTTTCTGAGTTCCGCCCATTCTCCCATATACGGTACATCGTCTTCATTTATCATTTCAATTTTCTCCCCTCAAATTTTGTAAAATCCGGCTTGCCTTTGTTGTCTTTTGCTGTCGTCTTGCATTCGGGAAAGCCGCTACAGCCCCAGAAATATCCATTTTTTCCTTTGCGTTTTACCATTGGTTTTCCGCAATTTGGACACGGCGTAACATTTGGCGACAAATTTATTTTTATAGTTTTGGCGGTTTTTATTAACGAGTTCAAGCCGCCAATTTGTTTTTGATAAAATTCTTCAAAACTTTTTGCGCCTTTTGCCACTTCTTCCAAATTTTTTTCCCAGATTGCCGTTGTGTCTGGATAAATAATTTCTTCCGGCAAAATTTTTACCGCCATTTTTGCTTTTTCTGTCGGTTCAAAATATTTACCGACCAATTTTAAAAATCCCGTCGTTTGAAGTTTTTCGATTATCCCCGCCCGCGTTGCTTCTGTTCCGATTCCCGCGCACTCTTTCAATTCTGATTTTAATTCGTCGTTTTTAACATATTTGTAAATTTCTTTCATTGCTTGCAACAAAGTTGCGGCTGTAAATTTGGTCGGCGGCTTTGTCACTTTTTCCAATACCTTGCCGGAAATATACTTTACTGATTCGCCGTTAATCATTGGCGGCAAATTTGCTTCGGTTTCTTCTGATTCATTTTTTACGACGTTTTTACAAATTTCACGCCAACCGCGTTTTACTACTGTTTTGCCTTTGCCTACAAATTTTTCGTCTGCAAATGAAATTGTTACTTTTGTGCTTTTATATTCGTGCGGAGGATAGAATTGCGCCAAATATGCTTGCGACACCAGCAAATATAATTTTTGTTCGATCTCATTCAAATTTTCAAAGTCTGCTTTAATTCTTGTCGGGATTATTGCGTGATGTGCTGAGATTTTTTTGTCATTCCACGCCTTACTGCGTATTTTTAAATCTGCGCCTTTTACCAACTTTGCAAAATCTTTTACCGGCATTTCTTGCAGATGTCTCAGTATTTCAACTGAATCTTCAAATTGATTTTCCGGCAAATACTCACAATCTGAGCGCGGGTACGTCGTCAATTTCTTTTCATACAGTAACTGCATCGTATCCAACACTATTTGCGGTGAATACCCGTACAATTTCCCCGCCTCAATTTGCAATGTTGAAAGCGAATATGGCAACCGTTGATTTTCCTGTTTATTTTTTTCCTCTACCTCTATTATTTTTCCAAAATTTTCTGCAGACACGCTATTTAATTTATGGACAAATTTTTCTGCAAAATTTTTATCCAATAATCGCCCTTCGCTATCTAAATTTGGAACTTTGTCTGACATTTGCCACGTTGTTGGAATTTCGCCATATTTATTTGCAAAATTTACCTTTACCGCGAAATGTGTCACCGGCTTAAATTTTGAAATTTCTTCGTCACGACGAACAACTAAAGCCATTGTCGGCGTCATTACTCTGCCTACGAACACACTTTCATAACCGGCTTGCCGCGCTCTTATCGTGTAGGCTCTCGATAAATTCATCCCTATTAGCCAATCTGCTCGACTTCTTCCCAACGCCGCATTTTTTAATCCTTGAAATTCTTGATTGTTTCTTAAATCTTTCAAAGATTGCCTTACCGATTTTTCGTCCAGTGCGTTCAGCAATATTCTTTGTACCGGCTTTTTATTACCGACAAATTCTAAAACTTCGTCAACTAAAAGCTGTCCTTCACGGTCTGGATCGCCCGCGTTTACTATTGTTGTCGCTTTACTAATCAATTCACGGACTACCTTAAATTGTTTCGCCGCGTCTGATTTTACCTTCAACCGCCAAATATTCGGCACTATTGGCAAATCTTCCATTCGCCACTGCTGATATTTTGCGTCGTAATCACTGGGATTTAACTGCTCCAATATGTGACCATAACACCACGTTACAATTTCTGCGCCGCCATTCAGCGAAATGTAGCCGTCAAATTTTTTGCCGACTCCTATTCCTGCCGCTATTGCTTGTGCCATTGACGGCTTTTCTGCTATAAAGAGTTTCAATTTTGTACCTCCCTTGTTTTTTTACTTCTCAAGGTTAGCACAAATTTTTTCTCTCAAAATCTTATCTTTTTGCTTTTTTTTCACTAAATAAAATTTTCAACTGCATTTTCAGACGGATTGTTAGTGCCGAGTTCGCCACGAAACGCCCGCGACAATATCGTCTTTTTCAGTGTCTCAATTTCTGACAAAAGTTTTTCGGCTATTTCTTTTGCTTGATTTTCCTTACCAAGCAAACTATCAAGGCGGCGGGAAATTTCTTTTTGTTCCTCCAATGGCGGGAGTGGAACTGGGATGATATTTAAATTTTTCTGTGTTAATTTTGGTTGTGCGCTTCCTGTAACATATGGCGTTAAATCAATATAATTTATGTAAAAGCAAAGAAATTCCATTACTAGGATTTCTTTTGTCGATAATATATGTGCGTGATTATTAACCCAATATTTTCCATTAGCGATAAAAGCAATAGGTTTACTTCTGGAAATTAAATTTGCACCGTCTTCGCCAATCAATAAATACTTACCGTCAAAAATATAATCATCAACTTTATCAATTACTCCTGAAGCTCCGTAATAATCGTAAATTTTTTTAATATTTGTTCTTTGTTTGTTTGAAAGCGGTATTCGTTTATAATCGTGATTATTAACAATTTCGCCTAAAGTTTTTTCTTGCCAATCGTCAAGCGACAAATTATTTTTTTTGCGAAAATCCTCAGTGAGTTCACCTGTAAAAGCGTGTTGAAGAATTGCGGCGCGGCGTTGTTCGTAGCCGTCAACAATATCCTGCAGAATCTTTTTAGCGGCGTCGAGTTTTTCAAATAAACTGTCAAGGCGTTCAACGATTCTTTTTTGTTCGGCAAGCGGCGGAATTGGAATTGGAATATTTTTCATTTTAGTTTGTGTAAGTTTTAGCCTTGTTGTGCCTGTTACATATTCTGCAAAATCAAAAGTATTTAAGTAATATTTCAAATACCTATTTCCAAAATTTCCAAAATATGAACGCAATATGTGAGCGTGATTATTAACCCACGCTTTACCTTCAATCAAGTACGCTTTATCTTTAAAAGTGTCAAGAAAAGGTGCGCCGTCTTCACCGAGTAAAATTAATTGTTCATCTGTCAAAAAATCATCAATCCAGCCAATTTGTCCAGTTGCGCCATAATAAGGAATAGTTCCTTTTCTTGCGGCACGTTCTGTGGCGTTAATGGGTTTTCTGAAATTATCCAAGCATTCGGATACTTCTTCAAGGATACACCAACGCCAATTTTGCGGGATTGTGTAAAGAGTATCAGTCATTTTTTTTACCGCCTTTAAATGGGTGCGCTTTTTCGTATTCAGCCGCTTCTCTGTTTAAAGTTTCTAAATCCATATCAACAAGATTTTTTTGACGCCATTCGGTATAGTCGAAACTTTCATTTTCAAAAGAATGTAACTCATCAGCAACGCTTTGCATAATTTCAATAGCTTGTTGAAGTTGAGAAATAATAATATCGGCGTTTTCTGCGGGGTCTGACAACTCATCAAAATTAGTAACCGAATCGTCACGAATTAAACCTAAATCAAGCGAATTATTTTTATCTGCGATTTGTTGACGAGTAAAGACGCTGAATCTTTCATCATTGACGGCGCGGCGGTCTTCAGCGTCGAAGGCTTTTTCAAAGTCGGCGAAAGTGTCTTTGGTAAGAGGATTAGTTTTGCCGAAAGACGGCATATTTGTCCGCAAATCGTAAAACCAAACTTCTTTGGTATTGCCTTCATCGGAAACGCCACGAGTAAAAAATAAAACGTTAGTTTTGACGCCCTGCGCGTAAAAAATCCCTGTAGGAAGTCTCAAAATGGTATGAAGATTGCATTTGTTCATTAAATCGACGCGGATATTTTCGCCGTCGCCGTCAGCAAATAAAACGTTATCAGGCAAAACGACAGCGGCGCGCCCGCCAATTTTTAAACTGCGGTAAATGTGCTGAAGAAAATTTAACTGCTTGTTACTGGTAGAAAAAGTAAAATCTTCCCTGTTAGTACGTTCGCCGCCTTTTTTTGTACCGAAAGGCGGGTTACTCAAAACTAAATCGAAATTTTTCATTTGCTTGCCGGTTTCAGAAAGAGTATCGCCGAGAATAATTTTGCTTTCGAGGTCGTGCAACATAGCATTCATCAAGGCGAGGCGGTGAGTATCTTGGACAAGTTCACAACCTGTAAAGGCTTTTTCAATTTCAAATTTTTGCAGGTCTTCCGACAAGTCAAAAAAATTATCAGTGTGGTTGCGGACGTATTGGGCGGCGGCAATCATAAAACCGAAAGTGCCGCAAGCGGGATCGTTACAAAGTTCGCCCGCCTGTGGTTTCATAAGTCTAACGATACAATCAATAAGCGGGCGCGGGGTAAAATATTGACCTGCGCCGGATTTTTTTTCATTGGCGTTTTTTTCAAGCAAGCCTTCATAAAGGTTGCCGAGACCTTCTTCGCGGGCGTCGAACCAGTCAATTTCATTAATGTTGCTGATAATTTTTGCAAGATTGGCGGGAGCGTTGATATTGGAAATTGCGCCGTTAAAAATATCTTTAACATTCCCTTCGCCTTTTGCGCCAAAAGTGCTGAGAACTTTGGTATAAAAACTTTTCAACTCAGTACCTTTTTTTGAAGTCATTAAATCCCAACTATATTGCTCTTCGACAATTTCAATAGTGCCTTTATCGTTTACTTGTTCCAAAGGCAATTTTGGAAAATCTTTTTCTTTATCAGTTTCCTTAGCCATTTTCAAAAACAAAATATAAGTAAGTTCAGTAACGTACTGATGATAAGTAATGCCGTCGTCACGCAGGACATTACACAAATTCCAAAGTTTAGAAACAATTTCTTGAGTAGTCAAGCGGCGTTCCCTCCGTCGTCATAAAGATAAAAATTAAGTTCGTCAATGATATTCTGCAAATTGCCGCCGAAAACCTTGTTAATTCTTTTAAAACCGCCTTCAGTTTTAAAAGCGGTGCCGGATTCGTCGAAAGAATCGAGATTGATAACAGATTCATTGAGCAAATATCTTTCAATGCGGTTAATCCATTTTAATTCTTTATCGTCGAAGTTGTGAGCGGCTTTTAATTTGTTGACGGCTTTTTTAATTTTTTCTTCGTGATTTACAAGGGTTGCGCCGATAGCGTAGCGGCGAATTAGCGAAATAATATCAGCAGTCATTTCAGAGTTAGTCAAGTGAGAAATGGCGGCATTAAGTTGTTTTTCGTTGAAGTTTTCAAGTTCGAGTTTTGAGCGCAAATTTTTTAAATCGGCGCGTGATAAATCTTTTGGGCGACTGCAAACGATATTGAGCGCGGCAATTTCATTTTGATGAGTGTTGATAAATTTTGTAAATTCGTCAATGTAATCTTGTGGCTTTTTGCCTTCTCCGTAGCCTCTGGAATGTTCAGTTAAAAAATCATCGTGATTGGAAATTACAAAAGTACTGCCGCTTTTTTCTTGCAGGAACGTGAATAAATCGAAATGTTGGAGCAAAAAATTTTTAGCGTCATCAGGAGGAAAATTTTTAACTTCGTCAATAAAATCATCAGGAGTTTTGGCGGTAAGATTTTTAAAATGTTCCAAAGTTTCAGCGTTAAATTTAAATTTGGCGCGTTGAAGTTTTGCGACAATCTGATTAATAAAATTTGAAAGTTGAGAAGAATCGGCACGGCTTATTTTATCGAGCAAACTTTTAAAAGTTTCAGAGGGATTAAAAATAACAGGTTTCATATTGCTGACAGGTTCAAGCGATTCATAAACGCCGACCGCGTCAAAAATTTCAAAATGATTTTTGCCGATTTCAGGACAAAGGCGGGTAGCGCGTCCGAGCATTTGTTCAAATAAGATTCGTGACTTAACGCGGCGCAAAAAAACAAGCGTGTCAATTTTTGGAACGTCAATGCCGGTTGTAAGCAAATCGACGGTAACAACAATATTTGGAAAACGTTCATTTTTAAAACGTCTGATAGCGTTGAGGACGCGCTCTTTATCGCCGACACTTCCTGTAATTTTTAAAACAGCGTCGTTACTGATACCTTGCGCGGTGAAAATTTCTTTCAAAATTTGGGCGATTAAATCCGCATGTTTATCGTCAACGGCAAAAATCAAAGTTTTTCCCGCACGATTGGGATTAATGAATTTAGAAATTTCCTGCAAAACTACGCGGTTAAAATTTTCATTGACAACTTGCCGATTAAAATTTTCAATATCAAAATTTAATTCATCTTCGAGAAGTTCAGATTTAATTTCGCCCGTCAAAGAATGGCAGGTTGTAACAGTATCGCCTTTTTCGTAGTGGATACCGTCTGCGCTTAGATTCGTTTTCAAAATGTGTGGCAGATCATAATCAACTAAATAACCGTCAATGACGGCTTGGCGGTAAGTGTAATTGAAAACGGGCTTACCAAAAATTTTAGTGGTGTGAAGTGCGGGCGTGGCAGTCAAGGCGATTTTCACGGCGTCAAAATAATCAATGACGCGGCGATATTTACTTTGATAATCCTGCTGATTTTCAAAAATAATTTCGTCGTCAGAAAAATCTTTGTTGAGAATATAGCCGCGATGAGCCTCGTCCACAATGATTAAATCAAAATAATCTACAGAGGGAACAAAATTATCTTCGTGCAAAATGACGCGCTTAACCATAGATTGAACAGTTGAAATTTGTACAGAAGTTTCTTTGGCAAAAGATTTATCATCAAGTCCGGCTACGTTGTAAATTTTGTTTAAAGGCATTAAATCTTCAAGTTTAACATCATTGAAAACGTCGTAAGCCTGTTTGCCGAGAGAATTACGATCTACAAGAAATAAAATTCTGCGAAAACGCCCGCTTTTCAAAAATCTGTAAATCATACCGAGAATAGTACGAGTTTTGCCAGTGCCTGTAGCCATAGCGATTAAAATATTTTGTTGCCCGCTGATAACGGCGTTTTCTATAGCATTAATAGCGTCAATTTGGTAATAGCGTAAATTTAAACCGCTCTCATCAGTCAAAAATTTTTGTGGCATAGACTGGAGATTTTCATTTGAGGAGTCAATATTTTCTTCCAGAAGTTTCAAAATATCGTCTGGACTAATCCAGCCCTGTAAAGATTTTGGCGCGTTATCAGATTTTCTTAAATCAAGAAACCAAATGCCGGACGCAGTTTTAAATTGCGGGATAAAATTCCTGCCGTTGGTAGCAAAAATAAAAGGCACTCGAAAATCATTCCAAGTACCGATTAAATATTTTTCATCTGCAGAGCAAATATTTTTGGCGTAATCTTTGCATTGAAAGTCAAGAATGGACGAAATATTTTTATGATTCGCCTTCGCCTCAATTAAGCCGACAAATTTCAAGCCGCAAAAAAGTGCGTAATCAATATAACCGCTGTCAGTTTTCCATTCTGCAATAGCAATATTTTTTCCGTGCTGTGGACGAGTACCTTTTGAATAACGTAATTTTTTTGAATCAGTGTCCCAGCCGACTTGTCGTAATTGTTCATCAATCAAGTATCGAGTTTCAAGTTCATTCATAATAACCACCAAAATTTAATAGTTAAGATCTAAGCCACTTATAAACAGTAGTGCGGCAGACTTTGAAACGTCGTGCAATTTCACTAACTTTAATGTTGTGATCGTGCTTGAGTTTAACAGGCACTCCAAACTTTACGAAGTTTTCGGTTCCGAAATATTAAGAACATCACGAAGAAAAGCAAGCCAAAAAAATTGAGATTCTCCTTTTTCATAGCCACGCTCAGACCAGACGAATAAATTTTTTGATAGTATTCATAGTTCAAATTAAATTATAAATTTTATAGAGTTCATTACGTTTAGATTCATCGTATAAAGCGGCTTGAATATCGTCCTGCTTGTTCGCTTCCATAAGCATAGAAATAAGTTTAGCCAAACGATTTTCGCCTTGTTTTTCTCCCTGTTTTTCTCCTTGTTTTTGACCTTGCGCTAAGCCGTCGTTAAAGCCGTCATCAAAACGAGCTTGTAAAGCGTCGTTCAAATTCCATTCAAGAGCTAACATATTAAAAACCTCCTCTGAGTGAAATTCTAAATATCCCTTCATGATACCGTTATTTAAGCAAAATTTAACGGCGTCGGAAATAGAGTCCCTGCGAGTTAATCCTGTAGCTATACCTTCTTTGACTTTGGAAACGAGAATACAATAGTCGTTGAGATAATTACATTTTTTAAGCAAAGTATGATTTAAGCCGTGATTGATATTATACGCCGTAACTACTAACTCTAATGATGTTTTGTCATCGTCAAAAGCGTCTGACAAACGCATTTCACGTTCTAATTTTTCATCGTTATCGCCGTCATAGAGAACAATAAATTTAGGAGAAGGGAATTTAATCAAAGCCTTACGATAAAGTTTATTTTTATCAGTAACCAATTTGTTAAGAAGTTCAGCAACGTAGGAAAGACAGCGAAACGGCATATTTTCATTCACACTTGTCTGATGTTCAATCAAAACTAAAAAATGATTGTCGATAGAGCAAGAAATATCGTTTTTTTGGTCATCGAAGAAAATACCTTCCAAAGTATTAATTTCTAAATTTTCTGGATCGTCATAATTGGTACCCAAAATAGCATTGCACAGAGACAATAATCTAATTTTGTCGTTAAAGTAAGAGCAGAAAACGGAATTACGAAATTGTTTGTTACCCTCATCGCCGGACACAATCTCACCCCTATAAATTTTTGTAAAATTATATTATAAAAAAGAAGATAAGATACGTTGTTTTAAAAATTTAATCAACACTTTGAACCAAAATGTCTATAAAAAATAAGATAGAACAACTGAATGACTAAGTAAATGGTCGCTATGAAAAAATAGACAAAAAGAATATAGTAGGAAAGTAAAAAAGAGAGTACAACTAGGGTAGACCTTAAATTAACGCTAGATATTTACTTTGCTCATTTGTGGGAACTTTAAGAGCGTCCATAGCTTGCTTTGCAGTCAATTCATAAGT
>CAJOGS010000008.1:0-20378 GCA_905234045.1 uncultured Selenomonadaceae bacterium
TGTCAGAAAATTAGAGACGGCGGAGTATTATACGAAGTATTGAACCTAACATTTATTTCACTTCCTTTCAACTGTCAGAAAATTAGAGACGGCGGAGTATTATACGAAGTATTGAACCTAACATTTATTTCACCTCTTTTCAACTGTCAGAAAAATTAGCGGCGGAGTATTATACGAAGTATTGAACCTAACATTTATTTCACCTCTTTTCAACTGTCAAAGAACATTAGCTAAACAACTCATCTAAAACTTCATCTATAACTTCATCTATAACTACGTCTATAACAACATCTAACAAATCGTCCATTATTTTTCACCTCCTTTAAAAGTTCAAGTGTGATTAACTTTATGTGTAGATTGTAGTCGATTGAAAAGGTTTCTGCATTTTAAAAATCCTGCGAATTTCTGAATACCACTCTCTGCACAAAAGTCATCTGCAATTATTCAAGTATTATGTCCCAAAGCAATTCTTCTAACAAATCGTCCATTATTTTTCACCTCCTTTAAAAGTTCAAGAGTGATTAACCTTATGTGCAGATTGTAGTCGATTGAAAAGGTTTCTGCATTTTAAAAATCCTGCGAATCAAAAATTTTAATTGCGGAACGCCTTATAATGTGATAATCTAAAAAAAATTGCGGAGGGATTTTATGGCGAAGTCAACAAAAATATTTAACAAGTTCAATCGTTCGTACAAGGATTTAAGAAAATTTCTGCGTTTGGTGTCTTATGGTTGCTATCATAGAAATCAATTTTCAAATTATGGAATTACGCCGCGCACTTACGACGATTTTTTAAGGCAGCTGAGATTTTTCATACCGTTTGAAAATATTCAAGTTCATCGCCAAGAAAAATTTTCATATTCAACTTTCAGTTGCGATTTCCAAACATCTTCAGAAAACTATTTGTACAGATCATTCTTGCTGAAAACCATTTTGCCGGAAAATTTTTTGTACAGCATAACGATTTTACAAATTTTGGAACAATCGAAAAAACCTCTGTCAATTTCAGAAATTGTGGAAATTGCGGACGAAAAAATTTCTGAATTAAAACCTGAAACATTGGAAAAAGATTTGCCGCAACTTTTGCGCCGACGTTTAAAGGCGTTGGAAAATTCCGGCGTATTAAAAAGTTACTGCGAAGGCGGAAAATTTTTTTACCGACAATTTAAAAATCCGCTCGGCGAACTTTCTGCCGATGAATTAAAAATTTTAAGCAGTGCGGTTAATTTTTATAAAAATTATTCGCTGATTCCAACTGCAGGATATTTTTTCTCAGATTCTCTCAATGATATTTTTAAAGTTCATACGCCGAATTTTTTTCAGTTTAAAAACAATAATTTTATACAGCTACTTGACGATGATATTTTATTTTCGACGCTTGACGCCGTTAAAAATCACCGTCAAATTTCATACAAACGCGAAAATCAATCGACAATAACAGTTATGCCTTTTGCGATTGAAACTGATTTTCTTTACGGCAGACAATATATTTGGGCGGTAAGCGGCAAAGAATCTTTTAAATTTCGCACGGATAAAATTATTGACGCCGAAATTTCAGAATTACCCGCTCAAAATTTTTCTGCGCCAAATAAAAAATTACGTGAAATAAAATTGCGCGTCACATTTCAAAATGAAACCGAACGCAATAAACGTATCGAAATTTTGAACGCCGAAACAGATTTCAAAATTGTCTCGGAAGAAAATAACGCTTTTATTTGCGCTATCGAAGTTGAAGACCCGTTGCAATTTTATCCCCATCTTTGGAAATTTCAGCCATGGGCAAAAATTTTACCCGGCGTTGACGGTTTACGCGAAAGAATGTTAAATGATGCAAAGGAAGTTTTGAAAAATTATGCAGAGCCTGTTTGACGAAATTAAAAATCCATTGTTCGGGCTTATGTGCCGCCTTGTAAATGAAATTTACGAAGGGAAAAAATTAACACGCAATGAAATAAAAAACAGTATTCGTGCCTTGCCGAATTTTTTTTATAACGAGGCTCCGGACTTTGAACGCGAAGAAAAAATTATAGACGCACTTTTTTTATTTGACGAAAAAACGGGATTTGCCAAAAATTGTATAAATGCGCCGCTTCCTGCAGTCATTACAGATACTGAAATCAGTTGGCTGAAAACTTTTTTGACAGATGACGAAACTGCTTTTTTATTGCCTGAAAATCTGCGCGAAAAATTACTCAGCCGCTTGCAAAATATTGCTCCTCTCTATGAAAAAAATCTTTGGCGTAAAGTTAATTTAAAACCTTCAAAAACTCGTGCAGGTTTAACTTTTTCAGAAAATTTATCGTTGATTGTTCAGGCACTTTCAGAACAAAAAATAATTTCCGACGGAACTAAAAATTTTATTCCGTACCGCCTTGAATATGACAATTTCGCCGATAAATATTTTTTGATAACGTGGTCAGAAAAAAATTCCCGTATTGAAAAAATTCCTGTAGAAAATCTTCAAAAATTAATTTTGCCGAATGAAAAAATCCCCGCCGACATTGAAGAAAAAGTTCGTAAATTTTACGCCGAAAACTCTATTGAAATTTCATTGTCGGTGATGAACACCAGAAACGCCGTCGAAAGGTGCTTTGCAATTTTCGGCGCGTACGATAAAAAAGCGCGGTTAAATTCCGACGGCAAATATTTTTTGACAATAAAATTTTTAAAATCCGACGAGGAAGAAATTTTATCAAGAATATTATTTTTGGGCGTGGCAGTAACGGTTATATCTCCGGAAAATTATCGCCAAAAAATCATCGGTATTTTTTCTTCAATAGTAAACGACTGTTAAAATAAAAATTTAAGGGGATAAAATTATGGCTGAAAATATTTTGTTGACGTTTTTAAGTGATGTGAAAACTTTAGACAACGGCGAGATTAAGCCAACAAAGTTTAAAAATGTTGAAGGCGAAGAAGTTTATATTACAAACGAATCGGCGGTACGTTACCTTCAGCAAAACGGTATTGAAATTTCAAAAATTTTTGTCTTGACGTCAAATTTAACTCGCAGTGAAATTAAAAATTATCTGCCAAAGACAACACATTTGGAATATTTCAATAATCGAATGAAAAATTTTATTAACGCCGAAAATTTCATCACTAACGAAACAATTTACAATTACAACGAAGAAAACAGCGGCGAAGAAAATTTAAAAAGCGTCGCCGAAGTTGCCGAACTCATTCAAAATTATGCGAACGGCAAAGAAATTTTTTTGAATGTAGATTTAACCGGCGGTATGCGTCATATAAATATGATGATGCTTGATATTATTCGTTTGTTGGAATATAGCGGAATAAAAATTGAACGTTTGATTTACGCTAATTTTTCGACGAAAACAGTTGAGGAAGTCAAAAATATTTACGATTTATTTCAATTAATTTCCGGCGTCGAAGAATTTGTAAATTTCGGTAGCGTCGAGGCTTTTAAAAAATATTATGCTAAAAATAAGCAGTCAACAAATCTGAAAAAATTAACCGACGCAATGGAGAATTTTGCGGACGCAATAAAACTCTGTCGCTACGGAAAATTTATCGACGCAATAAAAAATTTGCAGGACGCAATTAATAATTTTGAAAAAATGTCCAAAACGTCCAAAGATGTTCAAGATATTTTAATGGCGCGGTTAATCGACAAAATTCGTGACAAGTACAAAATGTTAATTTCAACAAGCGGCGAAGATGATTTAAAAATATTGCGCTGGTGCATTAAGAACGGATATTTGCAACAGGCGTTGACGCTTTATACTGAGCGCGTGCCGGAATATATTTTTAAAGATTTTGTGGTACTTCGCAAAAAAGATTCTGAAATCGCCGAAAAGAATTTAATGCAGGATAATCTCAACATTGGATTTTATGTGCTGAACAATTACATTGAAAAAGACGCAAAATTTAAAATGGCGCGCGCAGATTATGAAATTGAAATTGAGGCGTTGAACAAGGAATATTTCGGGGCTGTCAAAAAATTTTTAGGAAGAATTTTGAGTTATGAAGATTTGCGGAAAAAATATTTTGACGAGAAAATTTTAAAGCGCGGAATGATATTGCCGAGCGCAGAAATTTTTGAAACCCTCATTGAAATTGCTAAAAATCCAAAGATTTTCTTAAACCTTGACGTTCCGGAACTTCTGCCGATAAAAAAAATCATTGACGACATAGAACCTAAACTTGAAAATATACCATCTGTCGGACAGCGACTTAAAGAGTTTTTTAAATTTCTTAATAAAACAGAGTTGAAAAAATATTTTTCGGCGTATGAATACGACACAAGAATTTTTCGGCTTGAATATATGTTGAATAAAAAAATTTTTCGTTTAAAAATGGACGCGGAAGAATTTTTTAATATTATGAAAAAATATTTTACGTTAAAGGACGAACGCAACCACAGCAACCATGCGCGTACAGATGAAACAGGTGAATTTGAAACTTCAAAAATTTTGCAGGAAGGATTATTGCGCGGACTTTCTGAAATCGAAAACATCAGGAAAATTGAAATTGCCGAAATTGACGAATCTGACGATGAAAAAATTGAAAAAATTTTCATCAATCATACTAATCACGTTTCGGAAAATTGGAGTTCCGAACAAAAAAAAGCGGCTGAAAAATACGGGCGAATTATAGATTTCCCGTTTCCAGACATTCCGCCGACTTTTGACAGCAATAAAGTTAAAAAGTTGGTTGCAGAAAATTTGAAAGAAATTTTAAAACTCAATCCTACGTCGGTACTTTGTCAAGGTGAATTTAATTATACAGTTGCGATGGTTGAAGAATTAAAAAAGCGTTCAATCACTGCGGTTGCCGCAACAAGTGAACGCGTTATTGAAGAAACCGTGCAGGAAGACGGCTCAAGCAAAAAAGTTTCAACTTTCAGATTCGTTCAATTTAGAAAATATTAATTGTAGTGCGGTAGTGCGGTAGTTCGGTAGTGTGGTAGTATTAACTGCCACACTAAATTTTTTTATTTTGATATTTTTCATCACGCTATAACTATGACGTGTTGAATAATTATTTTTTCAAATTTTTTTAGTGTCTGTAGTTCGTGTTGAATAAGTCAGTTTTTTAATTAAAATTTTTATTTTTGAAATTTACTTTTCTTTGCTCGCCCTGCGCGGTTTACGCAGTAAAGCGTGCTCTTTAGTTGAAAAGTAACAAAAGAAAAGGCGTTTTTGCGGCGTTAATTCGCTTCACGCTCATTAGCCCGCCGCCTGAGCCGCACGTCCTGTGCGGCATCTTAGTTTTTTGCTATCATCGAACAAAAATTAATTCGCTAATCATCAGCAGTTTTGCAATTCAAATAATTATTCAACACGCACTAGAGTGTGTTGAATAATAGCAAATAAAAAAATTTTGCAAGTTAGAATTACCCAACCTTTAGCAAATTTCTTTCTGTTGGATTACCCGCGCCCCAGCCCGTCTCTGTTTTTACCTGTTATTAAAATCTGTGTAAAAAGTGGAACGCGGCTGAACGGTTGGAATTTTTACCTCGCCAAACGCGAAAAACCTTGCAAATGCGATAAATAAAAGCATTTGCTGGCAGCAGCGTCTTTCTTTTTGGTACTTTTTCTTTGACACAACAAAGAAAAAGTACATTTAATATAAAAAAATCAAAAAAATATTTATTCAACACGCACCAGCAAAAAAATATTTTAAAAACTAAAAAAGCCCGCCATTAAGACGAGCCGTAATAAAAATTAATCGAAATCTTTAAAATCGTCACCGTAGCCGTATTTTTCAATTACGTAATCTAAATCTTTGTCACCTCTGCCGCTGAGGTTTACCAAAATTGAGCCGTGATCCATTTCTTTAGCGCGGCGCATTGCATAAGCTAAGGCGTGTGAACTTTCAAGCGCGGGGATAATTCCTTCGTAACGGCTAAGTTTGAAGAAAGCATTAATAGCTTCTTTATCTGTTGCAGTTTCGTATTTTACGCGCCCAATTTCACGCAAGAAAGCATGTTCGGGACCTACTGACGGATAATCCAAGCCGCTTGCAATGGAATAAACCGGCGCGGGTTCCCCTTCAGAATCTTTCAGCATAATTGAATTAAAGCCGTGCATAACGCCTTCAGAGCCGTAAGTCATAGAGGCGGCGTGTTCGCCGACACTTTCGCCGCGTCCCAACGGTTCAACGCCTACAATTTCTACAGGATCATTTACAAACGGCAAAAACATTCCGATAGAATTTGAGCCGCCGCCGACGCAAGCAGTTACAATATCCGGCGAATGTCCAAGCATTTCTTTAAATTGTGCGCGTGCCTCGTCGCCGACAACCATTTGAAAATCCCTGACCATCATTGGAAATGGATGAGGTCCGACGGCTGAACCAATGCAATAAATTGTATCTTTGTAATTTTCCATATAATCTTCAAAAGCGGCGTCAACAGCCTCTTTTAAAGTTTTCTGCCCGCGTGAAACTGAAACGACGTTTGTACCCAAAACTTTCATTCTGGCAACATTTGGGGCTTGTTTTGCAACGTCAACTTCGCCCATGTAAATTGTACATTCAAGACCGAAAAACGCGGCGGCGGTTGCAAGTGCCACGCCGTGTTGCCCTGCGCCGGTTTCAGCTATAATTCTTTTCTTGCCCATAAATTTTGCAAGTAAACCTTCGCCCATGCAGTGATTGAGTTTGTGCGCGCCGGTGTGATTTAAATCTTCGCGCTTGAGATAAATTTGAGTTTTGCCGAGCTTGCGGCTTAAGCGTTCACAATGATAAATTGGCGTGGGGCGTCCTTGAAATTCGCGGCGAATCCTGCGCAATTCATTAATAAATTGCGATGACTGACAAATTGTCAAATAAGCGTCATTAATTTCCTGCATTGCAGGAACAAGTTCAGGCGGTAAATACGCGCCGCCAAATTTTCCAAAACGTCCGTCTTTTGTCGGATAATCTTTAAGATATGTTGAATAATCCAATTTTTTATCACTCCTTAGCGGCTTAATTCGCCAAAAGTTTATTATCTTCCTTCAAAATCTGACAAAATTAACAGGGCTATAAATTCAGCGAACGCCATAAATAATCAATGCGCGTTTTAACTTCAGGAGACATTTCAATTTCGTCAGGCCATTCGCGCAGGTGTCCTTCTTCTTTCCACGTACGAGTGGCATCAATTCCAATTTTCGCCCCCCATTTCGGCATCGGCGAAGAATGATCAAGTACATCAAGCGAACCATGAACAATTTCTAAATCGTGGTCGGCGTCAATGTTATTGAAAACGCGCCACGCAACTTCACTCAAATTTTGAACGTCAACATGCGAATCAACAACTATAATCATTTTAACGTTCATCATTTGCCCCATTCCCCAAAGTGCATGCATAACTTTTCTTGCTTGCATTGGAAAAGTTTTTTTGATTGACACGATAACGCAATTATGAAAGACGCCTTCAAACGGCATATTAATATCAATAATTTCAGGGATAATCTGTTGAATCAGCGGCAAGAAAATTCTTTCTGTAGCCTTTGCCAAATAGCAATCTTCCATTGGCGGCTTGCCGACGATTGTTGCAGAATAAATAGGATTTTTTCTGTGCGTTATGCACGTGATATGAAAAACGGGATAATCATCAGCAAGAGAATAATAGCCGGTATGATCGCCGAAAGGTCCTTCGCGGCGCAATTCATCAGTAGAAATGTAACCTTCCAAAATAATTTCGGCGTTGGCGGGAACTTCCAAATCAACCGTCTTGCATTTCGTCAACTCAACTGATTTATGACGCAGGAAACCGGCGAAAACCATTTCATCAACGTCACGCGGCAAAGGCGCGGTTGCGGCGTATGTCAAAACAGGATCAGTACCAATCGCAACCGCACATTCAATTTTATTTTCGCCGTCAGTTTTGGCGTCGCGCAGATTGTCCGCGCCGTTTTTGTGAATATGCATATGCATGCCCGTCGTTGTCGAATCAAATTTTTGCAGGCGATACATTCCGACATTTCTTTTGCCGGTACGCGGATTTTTCGTAAATACAAGCGGCAAAGTTATAAAAGCTCCGCCGTCTTGAGGCCAACATTTCAAAATTGGAATTTTATCGAGACTTGGGCGGTCTTCAACAATTTCTTGACACGGCGCATTTTTAACATATTTTGGAAAATTGATAACTTTACTGCCGGTTGAAACGATTGAAACAATGCTGGAGCGATTTTTTAAAGAAATGTACGGCAGTTTCAAAAGTTCCCGAATGTCATTGGCGGCGTCGTCCAAATTTTCCACGCCCAACGCCAGACACATTCTCTCGTAACTGCCAAACTGATTCATTAAAACCGGCATATCATAGCCGCGCACATTTTCAAAAAGCAGTGCAACATTTCGACTGCCTTTAAACTTTGACACACGGTCGGTAATTTCAGTAATTTCAAGTTCGGCGTTAACGGGAACGCTGATTCTTTTAAGCAAATTTCGGCGTTCAAGTTCGTCAATAAATTCTCTTAAATCTTTGAAAGCCAAAATTTCACCTCCAATTTTTTTGAAATTTTTTTAGTCTTGGGGATTATTTTTTTTATTTACTTTTCTAAAAAAAGAAAGGACGTTTTTATCACTAATCACTAATCACTAATCACTAACCACTAATTACTGAACGGTAATAGTATCTTTCATTTTTTCAAAAGTTTTATCGCCGATACCGCGCACTTTTTTTATTTCCTCGATAGATTGAAACGCGCCATTTTGCTTTCTGTACTCAACAATTCTGCCTGCGATAACTTTACCGACGCCGCGAATTTTCTGCAATTCATTTTCATCGGCAGTGTTGATATTGATTAAATCGCCCTGCGCGAATTTTGCAGATTTATTCGGCGTTGAAGTTGCGGCGGGATTTTCTTGAAAAATAATTTCTTTTGCGGGGATATGAATATGTTGCCCGTCAGTCAACGGCTCGGCAAGATTTATAATTTCAGTGTCAGCAAATTCAGTCAGTCCGCCGACTGCATTAACCGCGTCAACCGCACGCAATTTTCCGTTATCTTCCAATGTCACAACCGCAGGATTTTTTACTTGTCCGGAAATGTAAACGGTTATTTCTTTTTTGGCAGGTTCAAAATTCTCTGCAACTTGAATTTCTTTTGAGTCTTCGCCTAATAGAAAAAAAGCCGCCAAAATTACGACGGCTAAAATTGAACTTGCAATAATTTTATTTTTCATAGCGTTTACTGTCCAACTATTAAACTACCACACTATCAAACTACCAAACTACTCTGCGTCATCAAAGGCAACGAGTGTGGCGTCAAAAATCGCCTCTGAACTTTTTACTTTGTCAATTACGGCGCGGGAAATTGAATTGTCAACAGTCAGCACCATTAAACTTGTGCCGCCAATATCAGTTTTGCCGACTTGCATACTTGAAATATTAATGCTGTAGTCCGCCAAAATTGTTCCAACTTCGCCAATTACGCCCGGGCGATTAATGTGCGGACAAATTAAAATTCTGGAATGTGGATCTACGTCAACGCGGAATTTATTAATTTCGACAATGCGCCCTTCACTTCCAAAAAGTGTACCCGTTACAGAATTGCCGTTTGCCGTAACTGTCACAGTATTTGAGAAATCACCCGCAACGTTTGAGGTAATTTCAGAAAGTTTAATTCCTCTGTCCTGTGCGAGTAAATTTGCATTGACAAGATTTACATGTTCAATCGCAGTTGACAAAACGCCTTTGAGTACCGAAGTTGAAATCAAAGAAGGACTTTCTTCAGCAATTTTGCCGTTAATTTTGACTTCGATATTTGAAATGGCGTCTTTGCTAAGCGCGGTAATGGTTCTGCCGAGACGTTCAGCAAGTGTAAGATATGGCGAAAGTTTTTTGACAACATGCGCAGGGAAATGCGGCATATTTACGGCAGTTGAAACGGGGCGATCATTTAAAGCGTCAATAATTCCGTTCGCCACGTCAACAGAAACGCCAATTTGAGCTTCAACAGTTGACGCGCCCAAATGTGGTGTCAAAATGATATTGTCCAATTCACGGAAAGGCGAATTTTCATCAAGCGGTTCAGTTGTGAAAACGTCGATAGCCGCGCCTGCAATAATTTTTTCTTTCAACGCCGTTGCCAAATCATTTTCGTTGATAATTCCGCCGCGTGCGCAGTTAATCAGGCGCGTTGTCGGTTTCATCATTTTAATTTTTTCAAGGGTAATCATATTTTCAGTTTGTTTGGTAAGCGGCATATGAACAGTAATAAAATCGGCAGTTTTGAAAAGTTCGTCAAGTTCAACGAGTTTGACGCCGAGACTTTCAGCGCGTTCAGCATTGACGAAAGGATCGTAAGCAATAACATTCATCAAAAATGCTTGAGCGCGTTTGGCAACGCCCGCGCCGATTCTGCCGAGTCCGATAACTGCCAAAGTTTTATTTCTCAATTCGACGCCGACGAATTTTTTTCTGTCCCAACCGCCCGCGTGCATAGTTTGGTTAGCTTGCGGAATATTTCTTGAAAGTGCCGCCATCATTGCAAAAGTATGCTCGGTTGCGGCGATTGTGTTGCCGTCCGGCGAATTGATAACGATAATGCCGCGTTCGGTTGCGGCTTTAACGTCGATATTGTCAACGCCGACGCCTGCGCGACCAATAATTTTGAGATTTTCGGCGCGTTCAATAACTTCAGCGGTAACTTTCGACGCGGAACGAACTATTAAAGCGTCAAATTTCGGAATAATTTCCAAAAGTTTTTCGGCTGAAATTTTATCATGAACTTCAACATTAAAATTTTGTTTGAGAATTTCCAAACCTTCGGCGGCAATGCCGTCAACAGCTAAAACATTATACAAAGGGAAAAACTCCTTTCAGTTTTTTAGGATACATTAGACAGATAGTCAGATGGTCAGTGTGTCAGATTGTCAGTAGCTAGGGCGTGTTGAAAAATTATATTTTTACTGATGAATTTTATTTGCTGATATTTTTTTATATTTTTAAATGTACTTTCTTTTTTCCGAAGCAAAAGTAGCTGTTAGCGGTTAGCTATTAGCTATCAGCTATTGGCTATCGCACTACCACACTAAAAACCGTCAGCACTTTGCGGATTTTTTTATTTTTCAATAAACCTAGCCTAACTATCTAACTACCACACTATCATACTATCCCACTATCCCACTACTCAATAACTTTCATTGTCGGGAAAAGTAAAACGTCACGAATTGACGGCGAATCAGTCAGCAACATAACAAGTCTGTCAACGCCAATTCCAAGCCCGCCTGTTGGCGGCAAGCCGTATTCAAGCGCACAAATAAAATCTGTGTCCATTACGTGCGCTTCAGCGTCGCCGGCTTCACGCGCTTTTAATTGTTCCTCGAAACGCGCTTTTTGATCAATCGGATCATTTAATTCTGTAAAGCCGTTTGCAAGTTCGCGCCCGTAAACATAAAATTCAAATCTGTCGGTAATGCGCGGGTCTTCAGGATTTTTCTTTGCAAGCGGTGAAATTTCGGTAGGATGTCCCGTTATAAAAATAGGCTGAATTAAATCTTCTTCGACTTTCGCCTCAAATGCCGCGTTCAAAATTCCGCCAATTCCAAATCTTTGCTCATAAGCTACGCCAATTTCATCAGCCATTGCGCGTGCCTCTTCGACAGTTTTGCAAGAAAGAAAATCTTTGCCGGTTTTATTTTTTACGGCGTCATTCATTGAAATGCGCGGCGGATTTTTTAAATCAATTTCTACGCCTTGATAAGTAATTTTCGTAGTGCCCAAAACTTTTTCGGCGGCAAGGCAACAAATGCCCTCTGTAACGTCGATTAAGTCGTTATAATCGCCGTACGCTTGATAAATTTCAACGCTCGTAAATTCGGGATTGTGGCGGTTATCCATTCCTTCATTGCGGAAAATTCGCCCAATTTCGTAAACACGTTCAAAGCCGCCGACTATCAAGCGTTTCAAATTCAATTCGGTTGCAATTCGCAAATATAAATCAATGTCAAGCGTGTTATGATGAGTTATGAAAGGACGCGCCGCCGCGCCGCCTGCGATTGTGGAAAGAATCGGCGTTTCAACTTCAACAAAATTTCTTTCGTCCAAATATTGGCGAATCGCTTGAATAATTTTTGTGCGATTTAAAAAAGTCTCCCTGACTTCAGGATTAACGATTAAATCCAAATAGCGTTGGCGGTAACGAATTTCAACATCTTTCAAGCCGTGAAATTTTTCAGGCAACGGGCGCAATGACTTAGACAGCAAATCAAAATCTTCAACTCTGACAGTTAATTCGCCGCGTTTAGTTTTGAAAACCTGCCCGCGCAGTCCGATAATATCGCCAATATCCAAAAGTTTGAATTGGCTATATTTTTCTTCGCCGAGTACGTCCAACTTGAAATAAATTTGAATGTTGCCGCTGCGGTCTGCCAAAGTTCCGAAACTTGCTTTACCGTGTCCGCGAATTGCCATAAGACGCCCTGCAATTTGAACTTCACCCGCGTCTTGTTCGTTTTCAATTTCGCCAAATTCTGCGCGAATGTCTGCCGCGTGGTGTGTAACTTCGTAGCGATGCCCAAACGGCGCAATGCCTTTTTCTATGAAGGCGTTTAATTTATCGTGGCGCGCCTGTATCAAAATATTTTCGTCAACAGGCGGCGTTTGTTCCTGTACATTTTTTGCCATTAAAAAATCTCCCTTCGGTGTAGTGGGATAGTGTTATAGTGTTGTAGTGTTGTAGTGTGTTAGTAATTTGCTGTCACACTATCCAACTATCACACTATCGCACTACCAAACTACCACACTACTCCTTGATAATTTCAATAATTTTGTACTGAAGGACACCGGCGGGCGCGTGAACTTGCACGGCGGCTCCTGCCTTTTGTCCAATCAAAGCGGCACCAAGCGGCGATTCATCGGAAATTCTCTTTTCGTCAGGATCTGCTTCAGTGGAGCCGACAATCATATAAGTATCTTCGTCGCCGTTCGGAAATTGAATGTGTACTTTGCTGCCGAGTGATATTGCGTCGGATTTTTCTTCGTGGATAATATCGCTGTTGCGAATTTGCTTTTCAAGATCTACAATTTCGCCCTCAAGAAAAGCCTGTTCATTTTTTGCGTCAACGTATTCCGAGTTTTCGCTAAGGTCGCCCAGTGCAATAGCAGCCTTCAATCTGTTTGCAACTTCAATGCGGCGAACACTTTTTAAATAATTTAATTTATCAACGAGTTTGTTATAGCCTTCCTGCGTCAGCATTACTTTTTTTTCAGCCAAAATTAAAACTTCCTTTCAGCGTAGTGTGGTAGTTCGATAGCCAATAGCAGATAGCTAATAGCTAACCACTAACCGCTAACCGCTACACCACTACAAATTTATTGTCAGTAAAAAAACGTTTTTCGCCGGGTTTTACGGGCGACCAAATTGGAATGGGTTCAGTTTCCAGTTGGAATTTATATGAAGGCGTCCACGCGGGATAACCTACGCGGTGCATCGCCACCAAAGTTTTTATATCTGTATTTTTTATAAATTCAATAATGCCAAATTCTTGCGAATTGCCGAGTCGTCCGTCAACAGGGAAAAATGCAACGTCAACTTCCAAGCCCTTCATTCGTTTCAGTTGTCTGTCAAAATCTTTTTTAGCCAACGCTTGATTTTCCGGCGTATCGTTTTCCCAATGCCACCAGTTGAAATCTCCCGCGTGAAAAATTCGTTTGCCGGAATCAGTTTCAATCAAAAATGAAACCCCGACGTCTGTTGAATCATAAGTCCAAACTTTAATGCCTTCGCCTTGCCATTCGCTGTATTTTTTCATAAAAGTTATATTGTCGGCAGGGAAAATTTTAACGCGCTTAGTGCGTTTAATATCGTAGCTGAAAATATAGCGTGAAACTTGGTCAGCGTAGGCGCGAATGTGCGTATCAAAATGGTCAAAATGCGCGTGGCTTGCAAAGATATATAAATATTCAAAGTTGCCCTGATTGACTGCGCGATCAACAATTTTTGCAGGGTCGTCGTAGTCGTCAAAAACCAGCAGTGTTTGTTCATCTTTAATCATAAATCCGCTGTTCAGCAGATAAACAATTTCCATTAATGAAAAAGCTCCTTTCTGTGTAGTGCGGTAGTGTTATAGTGGTATAGCTATCCAACTATCGCACTATCCCACTATCAAACTATCACACTATTTAAACTCCTTAGTCATACGCGGCATTGTGAAACCGCGCCCCATAATTTCACTTGCCGACATCATAATTAGAAAAGCGTTTTTGTCTAGGACATTAACAATCATTTTCAGTTTGGCAATTTCAGTAAGACTAACCACCACCATAATAACATTTCTTTCGTTACCGCTAAATGCTCCTTGCCCGTGCAAGAAAGTTACGCCGCGTTTAATTTCATACATAATCGCTTCGGCAATATCTGCCGAGTTTTCTGAAATTATCAGCACGGCTTTTTTTCTGTTCAGACCGGCAATAACTTTGTCCGTAACGTGCGAATTAACGTACATACAAATTAAAGTAAAAAGCGCGGGCTGAATCCCGAATAAAATTCCCGCAACGCCGACGATACAACAGTTGAACGCAAAAATTGTTGAACCCATATTCATTGAATAAAATTTTTTTACAATCGCACCCAAAATATCGAAACCGCCGGTACTGCCGTTCATACGAAAAACAATTCCATAACCGACGCCGTTAAAAACGCCGCCGTAAATCGACGCCAGCATTAAATCATCAACCGGCGCACAGCTGTTTAAAAATTTTGTCGCATCAAGGCAAATTGAAAAAATTACCGTACCTATTACCACGTCAAAAGTATATTCTTTGCCCAAAAGTTTGTACGACGCAATTAAAAGCGGCAAATTATAAATAAAAGTTTGAACGCCAATAGGAAGATCCGCCAAATAATAAACTATCATTGCAATGCCTGTAACTCCGCCCGTCAGCAAGTGGCTCGGCACGACGAATAAATTTATTGAACTTGCGGCGATAAAACAGCCTGCAATCATTCCAAAATATCTAAAAATATTTGAATTTGTAATTGCGGCGGTCAGTCTCAAAAAAATCCCTCCCACACAAACAGCGCGGCTATTATAACACGGTTTTTAATTTTGTGAAATAGAATTTATTTGACGAAATTTTTTTACTGATATAAAATTCCAAAGTTACTATGGCGTTTTGAAAAATTAATTGAAAATGCTGACGAATTATTTTTTGTTCGATGAGAACGAAAAACTAGGATGGCGCACAGGACGTGCGCCTTGCAAATGCGAGGAGTACGAGCATTTGCTGTACTTGCAAATTCGACGAGTAGGAGGATTTGCTCTTTGACAAGACAAAGAAAAAGTACGTTTAAAAATAAAAAAATATCATTAACTAAATTTAATCAGTAAAATTTGATTTTTTCAAATAATTCAATTTGCAGATTTTTCTAGTGCGTGTTGGAAACCTCTTATTAGTTGAAGTTTTTTTTGAATGTAATTTCTTTTAGCATTGCGAAAAAGTAGTTGGTTAGTTGAGTAGTGTTATAGTGGTGTAGTAATTTACTATCCAACTACCGCACTATAACACTATCACACTACAAAGCGTCCGTGCGCGCCCAACTTTACTGTTCTTATCGAACTTTTTTAGTTCGCTAGTCATCTGCAATTCACTACAAAACTATCCAACTATCTAACTACTTTTGACGAGCAAAGAAAAAGTACGTTCAATAAGAAAATATTTTAAACCAGAATTATTAAACAGCAACTAAATTTACGGGAGACTTTAAATTGAATTTAAAAAATTTTTGGGAAGGAATACAAAAAGATTTCCGCCTGTTCATGTTCATTTTGATTTTATTGGAAATTTACCGCGCAATTTTTATTTGGCTGATGTCAGATTACATTTCAGAAAGTTCAACTTCCGCACAAATTTCTGCCGCACTTTGGACAGGTTTAAGATTGAGTTTGAAAACTGCAGGATTTATAACGGCAATTTCGTTTGTATTTGTTACGCTGTTTGGTTGTAAAAATCGTGTGCGCGTTTTCATCGGCGCAATTTCTTCGCTTATTTTCTCAATTTTATTTATGGCGCGTTTCCCTTATTATCAAGAATATAACGCCACATTTGGAATTGAAGTTGTACGCGGTATGGACGAAAGTTTTTTATCGCTGATGTCAATGATTGTGCAAGAGTACGGTTTTCTTTGGCGTTTTCCTGCGGCACTTTTGCTGACATTTATTTGCATTGCGATATTTTGCAGATTGTTGCTGATGAAAACTGTTGAATTGCCAAACTTCAGTAATTTTGTCAATAAATTTATTTTTACAACGGCGTTAATAATTTTTATCGGCGTATTTGCAGTTTTTGTAAGATTCGGCGGCAGTTTGACATACGGCAACGGTATAAATTGGGAAAATTCTGCCGTAACTTCAGATAATTTCTTGAATGAATGTATTTTAGACGACGGACAAGCAATGTACCGCGCTTATACAATGGCAAAAAATATGGGAGAGGCGATTATTCCGTTTGCGGACGAAACAAAAATTTTGGAAAGTGCTCAATATCTTTCAGGCAAAAATTTTGATGAAAATAATTTGACTCTGTACCTTGAAAAAACTGCAAGCGGCGCAAGAATTGAAAAGCCGAAACATATTTTTATAATTATTGGTGAAACTTTTATGCAATGGCCAATGATTGGCAAATATGAAAATTTGCACGTTGCCGACGGTCTTAAATCAATTATCGCCGAAAAAAATTCCTACTACAGCAGAAATTTTCTGCCGAACGGCGATTTTACTTCAGTTGCAATTACCGGATTTATCAGCGGTTTTCCTGAACTGAATGTAAAAATAAATTACACGCCGAAAACTTACGATCAAGTTTATATTTCGGCGGCGGCTCCGCCTTTGAAAAATCTTGGCTATAATGTTGATTTTTGGTATGGCGGCGAATTGAGTTGGGAAAATATTTATAAAATGTCACTCGCGCAGGGTTTCAATAATTTTTACGGCTTGCCGGATTTAAACGCGCCAAAATTGACGACGTGGGGCGCAAAAGACGAAGATTTATTTAACGCCATTGAAAAACATTTGGAAAACGAGCCGCCCACAGTTCATTTTATAATGACAACGACGAATCACCCGCCTTTCAATTTGGATTTAAAAGCCGAAGGTTACGACTACGAAAAAACTTTGGCGGAAATAAAAAAATTGCCAAATGTTCCCGATGCTGAAAATTTGGCGGTCGAATTGGGACATTATTGGTACATGGACAAAGTTACTACAAAATTTATTCGCAGTGTTCGTGAAAAATATCCCGACAGTTTATTTATCGTGACGGGCGACCACGCGGTTAGAATTGATCCGAGTACCCACCCGACAATTTTTGAACATCAAAGCGTCCCCTTTGTAATGCACGGCGCGGGAATTAATTCAAAAATTTTGCCGCCGGACGCGGTAGGCGGGCATATTTCCATTGTGCCGACGATTATTGAATTGATTGCGCCGGCAGGTTTCAAATATTATTCGATTGCGCCGAGTCTTTTTGAAAATTTCGGCGTGGCGTTTAATCGTGACGTTTATTTAACTGAAAATGTTGCAGGGCGAATCGGTACAGATGAAATTGAAATTTTGCCGCACGTTGCTTCAGCAGATTTGCGCGGCGTCAATCTTTCGCAGGAACGTACAACCGCCGAAACTTTTATTGCTGCAGTTCGTACAATTTCAGTTTGGATTCTTAAACACGATTTAAATTTCTAAAGTCTGTTGAAAAAATATTTTAGGGTCTGTTAGTAAATTAAAAATAGTGTAATTTTTGCAAGAATAGGAAACGGCGGTCAAGGACGACCGCCGCCGCAACTAAAGAGCATTTACAGGGCAAGCAAAGAAAAAGTACTTTAAATATAAAAAATCTAAAATCAAAAAGAGATTTTTCTAACACGCTTAATAGAAAAAAGAGCCGAAATAAATTTTTCGACTCTTTTTTTGTTACAATTAAAAAAAAATTAACTGCGACTGCGTTTTTTGTAGGGAACAATTTCATCAAAATTCATACGTTTAAAGTTACCTTCAAGGTCAGCCAAAATAATGTCGCCAATTTCAAATTGTTGCAGGAACATAAAAGTTTCTTCGTTCGGAGTATAAAGACCTTCAATATCTGCAACAATGGCAAGCGCGTCAAATTCGCGTTTGCCGTCAGCTATTGCGCGTGCCATTGCAACGACTTCAGCCGACAAATTATATTCGGGTATCGGATGATCAATCGTACAGCCGCTGTAGAGTGTTCCGTCAGCCGCCAATATACACGCGCCCGCAATTATTCCGTCGTATAAAGAATAAGCGTTCCGCATTGAATCCATAGCCGTCCTGACCATTGTATCTGCAATATCAATATTCAACAAATTTATCGCCTCCCAATTTATTTTATAGTTTTGCTGTTGTTGAAAAAAATCCTGCTAACTTTCAAAAAGTCTGTTATAATTATTGCACTAGATTTAACAGGAGGAAAAATTTCATTGCAAAAAATTATTGGTGTGAGATTTAAAAAAGCCGGCAAGATACATTTTTTCGATCCCGGCAGAGATGATATTAAAAGCGGCGATTGTGTCATTGTGGAGACTGCGCGCGGGCTTGAATGTGGTGACGTTGTAATTGGTGTGCGCGAACTTCCTACCGCCGAAAATAATGATTCAAAACCTTTGCCGCGTCCGCACAAAATTTATCGCAAGGCAACGAAGTCTGATTTAGCCCGCGTTGCTGAAAATCACAAGCAAGAAAAAGAAGCCTATACTATTTGCAAAGAAAAAATCGAAGAACATAATTTGCCGATGAATTTAATTAACGTCAACTATACTTTTGATTCAAGCAAAATAATTTTTTATTTCACGGCAGAAGGGCGCGTTGATTTTCGGGAACTGGTAAGGGATTTGGCGTATATTTTCCATACGAGAATTGAACTTAGACAAGTAGGAGTTCGTGACGAGGCAAAACTTTTAGGCGGCGTAGGTTGTTGCGGACGCCCGCTTTGTTGTGCAACTTTTTTGGGCGATTTTGCGCCGGTTTCAATTCGTATGGCGAAGGAGCAAAATTTGTCTTTAAATCCTACAAAAATTTCAGGAATTTGCGGGCGTTTACTCTGTTGCTTGAAATATGAAAGTGATTACTATCACGAAAATTATATTGCAACGGTGAAAAATTATCAGCCTAAACAAGGCGACCGCGTAATTTTGGAAAATGGCAAGAGCGGTAAAGTTGTTGCAATTAATGAATCACGCCGCAACGCTACAATTTTAATTGATAACACTAAAGATACTGTTGTTACAAATTGGGAAGTTTTAATGCCGCTTGAAAAGGGCGAAAATATTTCACAAATTGCCGAAGAAAATCTTGTAGACGTTGAAACAGAATTTGAACCGCCGTCTACTCCACAGCCGCCGATAGATCTGCCTAGACCTGCGCCGAAATTTGAGCGTCCAAAAAATATTGAACGTCCTCGAGCTCCCGAACATAATAAAAAGCCGGAACATAAGAAAAATTTCAATCGCCGTGATGATTCGCAGGTAACAAATTTATATGACAACAGGCGCAAGGAAAAAATTAACAAGAAAGACAATCGCCAGCACAAAAATTCAAAGTCCAAAGGACGCAGGAAGTAGTTCGGTAGTGCGATAGTTGGATAGTTCGATAGTGGGATAGTAAATTACTAAAACACTAAAACACTAAAACACTAAAACACTATAACACTATACCACTACAAAATGGTGTGAGAATGGAAAATTTAAATTTAAGAGACGGCGAAAGATTGGACGACTTGATGAAGTCCGGCAGAAAAATTATCCAAAACGAAAATGAATTTTGCTTTTCAATGGATTCAGTGCTGATTGCACATTTTCCAAATTTTAAACGCAAGTATAAAGTTTTGGATTTGGGCACGGGTACCGGCGTCATACCGCTTTTAATTGCCGATGAAGTCGAAAAAATTGTGGCGATAGAATTAAATTCGCTTATGGCTGAAACTGCCCGCCGCAATATCGAATTAAATAATTTGTCAGAAAAAATTACCGTGCTTGAAGGCGATTATCGCCAACACCGAGAAATTTTTCGCGCAGAAAGTTTTGATTTAGTAATTGCAAATCCGCCGTACGTTCCGATAAAAGACGGCGATTCAAATAAATTGCACGGTGTGGCACGGGCGCGGCACGAATTTACCGCCACGCTTGATGACGTTGTTACCGCCGCAAGATTTGCGTTGAAATTTCACGGCGTCTTTTGCATGATACATTTGGCGTCAAGACTTTGTGAAATTGTGGACACTCTGCACCGCCATCAAATGGAAATGAAACGCCTGCAAATTATTCAGCCGAAATTTGGACGTGACGCCAATTTAATAATGATTGAGGCAATGGTCGGAGCAAATACCGGCAATTTAAAAATTTTGCCGCCGCTTGTTGTTCATGAAGACAACGGCGCGTATACTTCCGACATTAAAAAAATTTACGGAT
>CAJOGS010000008.1:20398-21660 GCA_905234045.1 uncultured Selenomonadaceae bacterium
GTAGCAACGCCGATTGGCAATTTGGAAGATATAACATTTCGTGCCGTGCGAATCCTGCGCGAAGCAGATATAATAGCCGCCGAAGATACGCGCCATACAAGAAAACTTTTGGCGCATTTTGAAATACACACGCCGTTAATCAGGTACGACGAATACACCGACGCCACAAAAATTTTGCAACTGCTGATTGAAGGAAAAAATATTGCGTGCGTGTCAGATGCAGGACTGCCCGCAATTTCAGATCCCGGCGCAAATTTGGTAAAACTTGCAATAGAAAATAATATCGCAGTTTGTCCGATACCCGGCGCAAATGCCGCGCTAAGTGCGTTAATTTGTTCGGGACTCGATACAACAAAATTTACATTTGCGGGATTTTTGCCGAAGTCTTCAAAAAATCGCAGAGAAATTTTAACTGAACTTTCGACGCACGGCGAAACTTTAATTTTTTATGAAGCCCCGCACCGAATCCAAAAAATTCTTGAAGAAATGGCGGAAATTTTGGGCAATCGTCAAGCAGTCATCGCCCGTGAATTAACTAAAATTCACGAAGAATTTATAAGAGCCGATTTAATCGAAATTGCAAAAAATTTGGACGAGCCGCGCGGCGAATTTGTTATAATCGTCGAAGGTTGCAAAAATGAAATTGAAACGCCCGCGCAAGAAAATTTTCTTGACACTTATAATAAAATGATTTCAGAAGGCATGGATAAAAAAACTGCCATTCGTGAAGTTGCAAAAAAATTTAACCTCAGCCGCCGCGAAATTTACAATGCAATTTCTAGGGAATAATGACTAAAGGCTGGGGACTAGTGAACTATCTAATAGGCTGTGTTGAATAAGTCAAAAATCCGCAAAGTGCGGAGGTATAGAGCTTAGAGTCTAAGGGCTAGGGGCAACTTTGCGGATTAGATAAAGCACTTTTTCTTTGGTACTTGCGCGGCTTGCTTGCAAGGCGTGCTCTTTAGTACTTTTTTTGCTTCGGAAAAAAGAAAGTACATTTAAAAAAATAAAAAAATTTGTATTATTCACCGGCACATAGGGCGTGTTGGTAAAGTCGTTTTTACTGAGATTTTTTATGTTAAATGTACTTTTTCTTTGCTCGCCCTGCGCGGTTGCGTAGCAAGCGTGCTCTTTAGCTGAAAAAGTACCAAAAAGAAAGGGCGTTTTTTCCGCCAGAGATTCAATCCTGCGTGGCTTGCGTAGCATGCGCGGTGAGGCGCGCTCTTTAGCGGGCATGCTCTTTAGTTAATCAATGGCGGCGG
>CAJOGS010000009.1 GCA_905234045.1 uncultured Selenomonadaceae bacterium
TATTTTCAAATATCGCCGTTGCGTTCGGCAAATATTCTTGAGGGTTTTCAATTCTATGTAAGAAATGCGCCGGTCAAAGTTGTTTGACATTTGCATTTTTGGCAGTTTCAGCCGCCTTTCTTACTAATCCTGGAATTTCAAATTTATTGACATTCCGTCATTGCCGCAAATTGTATTTTCAAATATCGCCGTTGCGTTCGGCAAATATTCTTGAGGGTTTTCAATTCTATGTGAGAAATGCGCCAGCCAAAGTTGTTTGACATTTGCATTTTTGGCAGTTTCAGCCGCCTGTGCAAATGTCATGTGTCCGTGTTTCAAGGCAACAGGGGATTGTTCATTTTCGCCGAAAGTTGCTTCAGAAATCATTAAATCTGCATTTTCAGCCGCCGCCGTCAATGAATTGCAGGGCGAAGTATCGCCGGTAAATACAAATTTTAAACCTTTGCGCGGTTCGCCCAAAACTTGTTCAGGCAAAATAATTTTATCACCGACTTGCAAACTTTTTCCTTGCTGTAAAAATTTCCATTGATTTATCGGTACGCCCAACTCTTTTGCTTTTTGCGGTAAAAATTTTCCGGCGCGTTCCAATGTAAAACAATAACCTTGACTCGGCACGCGGTGAACTGTTTTAAAACAAGATAACCGCGCCGCTGTCGCTTGATGATTCGCAATTTCTGAAAGTTTCAAGCCGTCATTTGGAATTTTAATAAATTTAACTTCATATGGCAACCAGTCAAGCCATTTTAAAAATGGTTCAAGCGATTCCCCAAAAGTTTCGGGACCTGTGATATAAAAAGGCTCCGTTCGTCCAAGACGCGCTATAGTTTGCAAAAGTCCGGGCAGTCCAAAAATATGATCGCCGTGATAGTGCGTAAATGCCAACAAATTAATTTTCATCAAACTGACGCCCGCTTTTCGTGCCGCTGTTTGCGTTCCTTCGCCGCAGTCAAAAAGTATCGAAACGCCGTCATTGATAAGCGATACCGCCGTTAATGCTCGCTCAGGCGTCGGAAAAAGTGCCGCCGTTCCAAGTAAGGTAACATTTATCATCGCCTCACCTCACTTACAATAAATATTTTTCCCGCTCCAATTTTTAAATTTTAAAATTCTGTCCTCAATGTCAATGCCGTTTCGCTGATTTATTTCAAGCCTGTCAACAATTTTGCTTGTGGCACTTTCTTTGACGACGTAAGCCGCATTTTCACATTCTATAAAATATTTTCCCCAATCAAGCCGCAAGCCGAAATAATCACGTGAAATTTTATTTTCGGCGTCAACTGCTTTCAAAAATGGTTGATACGCCTTTTCTGACAAACGTTTCGGCGTCTGGTAAGCCGTAAAAAGGTACGGCGCATTTTTAAAATCATTCCAAGAATATTTGCCGAATAGTTGCGGACGAAATTCTTTGTACTTAATGTAGTAGTAACTCCATTCAAAATTTTTTTTACGTTTGCAGTTTTCCAAATGTTCATCAATAATTTTTTTCAGATAACCATCAGTGAAATTTTCACATTCGCTTAACAAAGTCTCTAATGCAAGTTGCGTATCTTCAAAGTGTTCATTGTACTTGCTGAAATGAAAAAGATTTTGCCACGAACTTGGAGAGACTGAACCAAATTGATAAATTTTATTTTGGTTTTGGAAATAATTAGATCGACGAACCAAAAGCGCACAGTCAATTAAATCATAATCGCAATTAAAAAGCGAAATGAAACGCTTGAAATATTCGGGATAATTCAAGCCTACAATTCTGATTTGCCCGTACAAAAGATAATGATCTTCCAATTCAAATAAATCTTCTGCGTAATTTGGATTTTCTTTCAGCCATTCAATTTTTGCGCGTTCATCTTTTAATTGACTTTCGTTGAAATTTGGATCAACTGCAATAATTTTTTCTTCGAGTAAAATACTTTCAATCTGTTTCAACATTGCGGGTAAACGGTTACCGCCTTGTCGTTTTTCACTGTCGCTAAGTTCAGAGGCAACAGAATTATTTACCAGATTATTTATAATTCTGATTCGCCGACGAAAATTTTCATCAGAAATTTTATCTCTGTTACAAAGATAAAACGTAAAAGCATACAACATTATAGTTTTTCCGAGTGAAAATTTTTTGCTTGTTACGCAATCAGCAAAAATATTTGGATTGTCGAAATACACAATAATTTTTCCAATCTCGTGACGATTTACACCGCGTTTGCTTTTATCGCCGATTGTAATTCTTTCTTCAAAAAATTTATCAATATCAATATCGCGCCAACAATCAAAAAAATTTTCCAACAGTTCAATATTTTTTTTAACGTTGTCAGAAAAAAATTCGTCCAACAAGTCAAAAAAACTTTCACGGCTGTAATTTTGCGGCGTATCGTTTTTTTTGTAAAGCAAAATATCGCAGATAAATTGAAAATAACGTAAAAATCCACTGTCAACCAAATTATTTTCGTCGCGGTACTTCCAAAGAATATCCGTCCACACGGTATCAATTTTTAAAATGATTCTGTCAGAAATTGCAACGTCGAAGGCGTCAAGCCGCCGTTTAAATTCTGCCTTGAAATGTTCAAAATTTGTAAGTTGCTTGCCGCGTGAATTCATCGTTATATAAATTTCGTCCGTCAAGCCCATATCTTTAATCGGCAAAAAATAAAATGAAATATTTTCCAGTTGTTGCCAAAGATTTTGAACGTTGGAAAATTTTTTATTAATGGCGTCCAACATTTCCAACATTGCACTGATTGAAGGATCTTTTTTCCAACTTAGCGGAAACCACGCCTGATCTTGAATTTCTGCCGACAAAATATTTTTAAATTGCGGTTGAAAATTTACAAGTTCGGCGCAAAAATCCCGCGTATCGGGGCGCGTCTCGTATGAAAAATTTTTCAGAAAACTGTATTCTGAATCAGAAATATTTTCGCGTTTAGCGGCGTACCAGTAAAGCAAAAACAAAGTCGTCAAACGCTGTTGCCCGTCCAGCGGCGTCAAAATTCCCTTGTCGTCCAAATCGCCGTAAATAAAATCTAAGGTTATCGGCGTATTTGTCACGGCGTCATAAAGTGCGGTTAAAAAATTTTTGCGAACGCGCTTAATATTGGCGGTATTTCTGCCCTGCGCGTAGTCCCGCTGAATTATCGGAATAATAATTTTTTGCACGGAAATAATTTTTCCGCCGTCAATTTCAATCGCCGAATTAAAAATATCTTTAAAATTAAATTTCTGTGTCTGCATAGTAAAACCTCGTTAAATAGGCTGTGTAAGATATTCTTTCAAAGTGTCGTTAATAGCCGCAAGGTAGGCGTCCCTGTCCAACTTCGACCAAAAATGTATCTGATTTTTTTCTGACTTAGTGTAATATTTCAGAAAAGCCATTTTTGTACAGAACGGGATAAATTCGCCGTGCATATCCATTTTAATAATCGAATTGCGTTTCACGTCGAAAGTTGAATTACTTAACGCGGAATTTTCGCTACATTTCAACAAGGCAAGATTGGCGATAGAATTTGCGTAGTCTTCATCAGTTTCATTTGGCGAAAATTTTTCCAAAATTTTATCTTGAAGTTTTGAAAATTCCTCGTAACGAAATTCTTTTTTGTCCAAAAGTTTTTTAATTTCCTCAATCAAATTTGTATCAGACGTTTCAAGCGATTCTAAAGATTCTTTGTGCAATTTCAACCATTCACGCCAATTTTCCTGAATACCTTTTCTTTCGTCAGTCTTTAAAGCGTGAATGTGTTCCAAACTCCACGCCGCCTTTTTGTCGTCCACAAATTTAAACTTATCGAACGGGAACCAATACGCTTTTTCAGAATTTTGCCGCACGGATTCAACATTAAACAAAAGTAACAGCTGCCAAATTTTGTCTTTGTTTTCGTTGTAGTTCCAATCTGAATAATTTTCATTTTTGCCGAGTTTAACGCTGTCACAAATTATTTCATCAAGCCGTCGCTTAAATTCTGTAGTAGTTTTTCTTTTGGATTCTTTGTAAATATCAGAAATATTTTTATAGTCCGACGCAATTAAATAACCGATTTTGTGATAAAATTCGTGGTCTTCGTGCCAATCCTTCAGCAACAGAAAAGTTTTGCGAATGTTAAGCCAAACTTCATCTAAATTTTTTTCGCCGCGCAGGTCGTTAAAATAAAAAAAAGTTGAATAAACGTCTTTTTCGTCTGATTTTTTCCCCGCAATCAAATTCAAAATTAAATCTATACGTGTCTGATATTTTTCAGGCGGCTCATTCGTCAAGAAGTACCACAACGAATCATTATGCAATTCTTTTTCAAGATTATCCCATTGCAACGCAATTTCTTGCTGTTTATTTGCGTCGATATTTTTATTACTGCGACTAAGAAACATTGCTTTTACAAGTTCGGCATTTGTCAGCGGAATTTGCCCAATATTAAGGCGCGTAAAAAGTGCCGCGCTGTCTTCAGTGCCGTCAACTTCGTACCAAATAATTTGAGTATTTTTGGCAAGTAAATTTTTCATATCAGGCATAATCACAGATTTTTCTCCGCCTGCAAAAAACCATTCAGAAATTTTTTTGTAGGCGTTCGCAATAAATAAAAAATCTATGTTGCTGTCAGCTTTGATAAAATCTATATTTTCAAGAAAAGTTGCAGAATTTGGGCGCGTCTCGTAGTTCAAAGAAAATTTCGGAGCTTCGATAAAGCCGCCGCTTTCTCGGTGCATATAATTATAAATTAAAAATAAAGTTGTAAGGCGTTGCTGTCCGTCGATAACTTCAAAATTATTTTCGCCCAAATTTTTTACAACAACCGGTTGAAGGCAATATTTTTTATCTGTGTCAACCAAGTTATAAATATCATCTAAAAGTCGCTCGACTTCCCTTTCTGTCCAGCGATAACCGCGCTGATAATTCGGTATAAAAAATTTTCCTGCAATTTGATTTATAAAAATAGTTTTCAATTCTGCCATTAAATCACCTCCCGTGTAGTAGATAGTGGTTAGCGGTTAGAGAACTACCGACTACCGATCTACCAAGCGAACAATCCAACTAATCCAATGCTTTATAGTTGACGCCCTGCGCGAATATGTGCTTTTACTTCCAACGTGATATAAATTTGAGTTTTCCATAATCTGAACAATTTCATCTGTAGCAGGCATTACGCCGCGTTCAAAATATTTTTTCAGAATGTCGGAAAAAACTTTGTGCGATAAAATACATTCGCAGTAAGAAAGTTGCCGCTGCTTAAATTTTAAATTCAAAATCTTTTTGCCGCGTTCGGTAATGCAGTAATTGCCGGGACTTAATTTTTGAACCAACCCCAAATAAATCGCAGCATTTGCATAATAATCTGTCTGCCGTTCGACAAATTTATATTCATCTGTAATTGAGTCGTCCGTCATTTCGTTTTTATTCAAAAGTTCGCAAAGATTTATCACACGTTCAAAACTGTCTGCTTGCGGAAAAGGTATCTCCGGCTCGGATTTTAATTCAGTCTTACGCAAAATATTTTGAATTTCTTCAAGATTTATTTCTGTGTCTTCAACAGAATAATTTTTCTGCTTAATGAGTTTCAGCGAATTATAATTTTGCGGATTCTCAAATTCATATTCGTAAAGTCGGTAAATTCCATTTGAATAAACAAAAAATATTGTCTTAATCGGCTTGGTAATTTTTTCCCGCCACGTTCGATAAGGATAATACAACTGACGAATTAAAAAATCTTCGAAAATTTCGCGCTTAGCCTCGAAAAGCGATAAATATTTTACGCCTTCATACGCCGCGTCAATTTCAATCTGCGAATTTTGAACTTGTACATTATACGGCAAATTATTTTTAACATCAGTAATGTTGAAATTAAAAATTCCTGAACTCATTCGACCGGCAACAGTTGCAGTAATATTTTCGTCGCTGACAAAATCAGCGATAATTCCGGCGGCAAAGGCAGTATTTAAAGCAACCGTTTCGCTGAAAACAGTTTCACTGTCCAGACTCTGAATGTGATTCGGCAAAGAAATTTTTACAATTTTTTCGTCAGTATTTTCAAATTTATGATAAGAATCAAAATTTCCAATCAAATAATCGCCGCGCGTAATTGGCAAAATTGATAAATTATTGTTGCTAAAAATTTTTGGAAGATTAACTTTATGATCAAATTTCACCATTAAACGCGGCTCTCTAAATTCTTTTATTTGCTCGGCGGAAATTTTAAAAATTTTGTCCTTTTCAACGCAATGCAAAATATCGTATTTCTGAAAAATTTTTTGCCACGCCGTTTCATTTTTACCTTCAGCCATAATTTCTAATCACAACCTCCTCAACATCTCCGCGTTTACTTGCCACAGAATTAACCGCACGTTTCGCCTTTACCGTCGTTATATTGTAATTTGCGTAAATTTCACGGATAAAATCAGTTGCCGAATTTGACAGCATAAATTTAATTTTGCGTTCGTTCAAATCGTTGCAACAATTACGCAATCGAATTTGTTCATCACGATTAAAGCCGCCTTTAACGTAGCCTGTAAAATTCGCAGTTTCTGAAATCGGATCATAAGGCGGATCAAGGTATACAAAAGTTTTTTTTGAAATTGAATTTAAAACTTCGGCATAATCCAAAGAAGTAATTGTAACATCAGCAACATTGAGATAACGGCTGACCGCTTTTAAAACCGGCGCATTAACAATGTTGGGATTCTTATAACTGCCGAAAGGCGTGTTAAATTCGCCGGCATTGTTGACGCGGTACAAGCCGTTAAAACAAGTTTTATTCAGATAAATTATCCTTGCGGCGCGTTCAACTTCCGACAAAGCCGCGTATTTTTTTTTGTCTCTGTCTAAATCACGTACAGCGTAAAAAGTTTCAGCGTCGTTTTTATATTGCGCCAGCGCGTCAATTAAATTTTCCACGTCGTCACGAATTACTTCATAAACCAAAATTAAATTTTCGTTAATGTCATTTATAAACGCCTTTCGCGGTTGAAGGTAAAAAAGCATTGCGCCGCCGCCTAAAAATGGCTCGCAGTAATTATTGGTATTTTTGGGCAACATTGGAATTAAAGTCGGTAAAAGTTGCCGCTTGCCGCCGACCCATTTTAACACGGGCATTACAAGATCATTTTTCGCCATTTTAAAACTCCAAAAAACTGCCTGTAGAAAATTTAGTGCGAATTTTATCGCCGGAACAATGGCACAGCTTGAAACTTTGTACGCCCAAATTTTCCAACGTGTCAAAAGTTTTTTCAATTCTTTCATCAGAGGCGTTAAGCAGATGAACGCCGCCAATCAAAGATTTTATCGGCAAGTCCAAACGTTTCTGAACGGTCGAAACAATATTTAAAATGCCGACGTGCGAACAGGCAACCACAACCGCCACGCCGTCGCCTTCGCGCAGTACCAAACAAATTTCATCGTCGAAGTTGTCGGCAATTTTATTTTCGCCGCGCACAAATTTTTCAGGTATCGTTTCAAATTTGTACCAACGCTGAAAATTTCCAATCAGCCAGCTGTCGTTATCAAGTTGCAGAATGTCATCACAAACTTTTTGCTCAATCTTCCAACGCGCCAAATCTTGAAAAGTAAAACCTGCGCCACGATATTTAAAGCCGTCCGCAGTTTTTGAAAATTTTTCCTGCCAAAAATTTCTGCCGGTATAAATAAATTTCGGCTTAACAAATTTAGTCAGCGCAGGAAAGCCCCCCGCGTGGTCAAAATGGGCGTGACTTATCACGACAAAATTAATTTTCTTCAAGTCAACGCCCAACTTTTCCGCGTTTTTCCACGCCAAATCACTTTGCCCGCAGTCAAAAATAAATTTTAGCGTCGGCGTCTCGACATACAAAGATAAACCGTGCTCACATTCAAGGTCGGGATTGAAAGTAGTATCTTCAATCAAAACTTTTAAAGTTATCATCAGTATTTTTCCTTAGCAGTAGTTAGGTGCGGTTGAACAATACAATTTTTTTATTTTTTTGAACGTACATTCTTTTTTCCGAAGCAAAAAAAGTACTAAAGAGCATGCACGCAAGTACCAAAGAAAAAGTGCTTTTGGGAATCCGCAAAGTTGCTACAAGTAAATCCCTAGTCTCTAGTCCTTAGCCCTTAGCCCCTATACTGCCGCACTTTGCGGATTTTTGAAAAATATTTCTGAATTATTCAACACGCCCTAGTTTAGTAGTAAGATAGTTGGATAGTGGAATAGTAAAAAAATTTTAGTTCGATGAAAGCGGTAAACTAGATGCGCGCAAGGACGCGCGCTCACATAGCCGCCGCGCGCAGGTTGCCGGAAGCGACCGCAGTATGCGCGGCTAGCGTTTTCTTGCAAAGGCGACGAGTAGGAGCGTTTGCTTACTTTCTTTTTCGCAATGCAAAAACAAAGTACTTTTAATATAAAAATTATTGAAATAAAAATTTACCGACAACCGCTAGTATATAAAACGCTAACAACTAACAACTAACCACTAATCCCTATTCTGTTCAAAAGTGAACGCGGCGCGGATAATTGTTTCTTCGTCAAGCGGTTTTCCAATCAGTTGCAAACCAATCGGCAAATTTTCTTTATTAAAACCGCACGGCACAGAAATTCCCGGCAGTCCCGCCAAATTTACCGGCACTGTACAAATATCTTGCAGGTACATTTTCAAGGGATCGTTAGCCATTTCGCCAATTTTAAACGCAACAGTCGGCGCGGTCGGCGTCAGTACAACGTCAACATTTTTGAAAGCGTCGGTAAAATCTTTCTGAATCAGCGTGCGAACTTTCAACGCCTTCAAATAATAAGCGTCATAATAACCTGCGCTAAGTGCGTAATTGCCAATCATAATGCGGCGTTTGACTTCTTCGCCAAATTTTTCTGTGCGGGTATTAGTCATCATTTCCACAACGTCAACGCCGTCAACTCTTGCGCCGTAACTTACGCCGTCATAGCGTTCAAGATTTGTAGCCGCCTCTGCCGGTGCAATTAAATAGTAAGTCGAAATTGCAAAGCCTGTGTGCGGAAGTGAAATTTCAACAATTTCTGCGCCGAGTTTCTCAAAAAGTTTCGTCGCAGATTTTACGGCGTCAGCAACTTCATTATCCATACCGTCAACAAAATATTCTTTCGGCAAGCCGATTTTCAAGCCTTTAACGTCGTTTACGAGACTTTTTGTAAAATCAGGAACGGCGGCGGCGGTTGAAGTGGAATCCATTTCATCAAGCCCGCAAATTGCATTTAAAACCGTCGCACAGTCGGTAACGTCTTTTGTCAGAGGTCCAATTTGATCGAGTGAAGACGCAAAAGCAACTAAGCCGTAACGAGAAATGCGCCCGTAAGTCGGTTTAAATCCAACTACGCCGCAATAGCTGGCAGGTTGACGAATTGAACCGCCTGTATCACTGCCGAGCGTGAAAATTGCTTCTCCTGCCGCTACAGCCGCCGCACTGCCGCCGCTACTGCCGCCCGGTACTCTTTCCAAATTGTGCGGATTTTTTGTTGTATGATACGCCGAATTTTCGGTTGAGCCGCCCATTGCAAATTCGTCCATATTGACTTTGCCGAGCATTACGGCATTTTGAGAATTTAATTTTGTCATAACCGTTGCATCATACGGCGGCACAAAATTTTCAAGAATTTTCGAGGCGCAAGTTGTTTTAACGCCCTTCGTGCAAATATTATCTTTAATCGCGCAGGGAATACCTTCAAGTGGTGCAATTTCTTCGCCGCGTGAAATTTTTTCGTCAACGCGCTTTGCAGTCTCCAATGCTTGTGACTTTGTAATTTCCAAATACGCGCCGATTTCTTTTTCTTTTTCGTCGATACGTTCAAATAAATTTTGTGTAAGTTCGGTTGCGCTGATTTCTTTCGACTTTAAAAGGTCGTGCAATTCGTGCGCGGTTTTTTCGTACAATTTCAAATTTATTCCTCCATTTAGCTTGATAATTTTAAAATTCGGTAGCCTGACTGTTCTACCGTCAAACTACCGAACTTGAACTATCACTAATTGCCGTTTTGTCAATTTTTACTGATTTTTTACCGTTGAATCGTTTTCTGCCTTGTGAATATCTTTGCTTAAATCCTGACCCAAATTCAATTCTTGGAAGTTTTTCTTATTTGGAAGTTTCAAATTAAAATTGTTGGTTTTATCAAATTGCGCTTCGCCGGTTTCAACGCTCAATTCCAAAACGTGTCCGCCGATGGTTTTATCTTCAGAAATAAAATGGAAATGCCAGCCGACACTGTTTAAACCGCCCATATACGGCGGGCAATAAAGTCCGACGATTGTGCCTTTGATATTTTCGCAAGTCATTTCTTTTTGAGTTGCCTCAAGTGCTTGTACCAAAGTCGGATAAGGTTTTTTCTGTCCCGCTTCACTGCGAATTGTGATTTTACTGAACGTGGCAGGAATTTTTACAAAGTAAAAACTGTTTGTGCCGCGTTTTTCTACGAGTTCATTAAATTTAGTTTCAAGTGAATTTTTGCTTACAATATTTTTGAGTTTGGCAGAAAAATCTCTTTCAAAGAAGGTTACATTTGAAAACGGGATTGTAACATTGTCGGAAACAACGTTAATTTTTAAATCTTGATTGGCGCGATAAATTACGCCGTCAAGCATAATTAATTCACCGTCAAGCCCTTCAAATGTCCCGATTCCGATATCGCCAAATTTTTTCCATTCTTTCGCAGTAATGCTGCCGTCAAAATGCCCCAACGCCAAAGATTGCAAAAGTGCAATTTGATTATTGGTTTCACGTTCGATAGGCGCAGCGTTTGCCGAAAAACTGTTAAACAAGAAAGTTCCTGCAACTGCCGATAATGCCAAAAATTTTTTCATTTTTATTCCTCCAATACACGCGGCACTTTAAAATAGCCGTATTCTTTAAGCGGTGCGTTTGAAAGCGCAAGTTCTCTATCAAGTGAAGATTTAACTACATCTGCGCGAAAAACATTTTGCATTGGCAACGCATAAGTGTTGTGTCGATTGAGTTCAAATTTTCAACATAGGTTAAAATTTTGTTAAGATTTTCAAGGACTTTCGCCGATTCGTCATCACGAATTTTGAGACGCGATAAAGTTGCGACGGTTTTAATATCCTGTTCGGTTATCTTCATTCGTCCACCCCCTTAAAATTACCCGCAAATTTTACCACAATTAAAATAAAAAAAAAATAGCGGAAATATCCGTCATAAAAATTTTATGATGCCAACATTCTTTCACCGATACTGCCAATGCGAATTTCGCCGATATTAAAACTGGTCTGCCGAATTGAATCGCGCAGTTTTGAAACGTAATCTCTAAAATCGTCGGCTGATTCACTATCAGAAAAATAAAAGCGCATATCCAGTTGATTTTCTTCGTAAACGCGGAAAATTAATTCAACCGCGCCGATATGGTCGGTCAAAACGCAAATTCTAAGCCACGTTTCCTTTTTATTTTCGCCGGTTTCGGGGTCTTTGGTACTCTCGTCGAAAATGCTCAAATAAGTCGGGTAATTCGTCGAATCCGCGCCCAAAAAAATTGGAACCATCATTTGAAAAGAACGCTGATTTTGAACAGTGGTATTGTCACTGCTTGAAAAATTTCTCATGATATTTGCGAAGTCTGAAACTTCCCGCCCTGCGCGTTTAAAAGCGCGTGGCGTCATTTTTGAAGATAAATTCGCCATATCGCAAAGTTGCATAAACGCCCAAAGGCGCGGCAAATCCGGCAATTTATGTTGAACTGCGGCTTGCTGTACGACTGACGGCACATTTTGCTGACACAGGCGCAATAAATTTTGCAAATGGCGCGCCTCTGCCTCCGGCATAACTTTCTGCGTGTTGTTTACGAAATTTTGTAAAAGCGTGGTTTCGTGTTGCGAAAGTGATTGCGAATTTTTCATTAAAAAATGTGCAAGGCTTTTCATTGTGTCCATAGTCTGCTGAGTATTTTGCAACGGTTGTTTCAGCAAAAGATTTTTGGCGTCCTGCATTTGGTTTTTGAGTTCCTGCTGTTTCGATACGAAATTTTGATCGAGTTGAGGAATTTCTCCGCGCAGAAATGACGATTGAGTTTGTGAAGTTGCTTGCGGTTGATTTAAATTTTGCGGCTGAGAATTTTGTTGAGACTGATTTAAATTTTGCGGCTGTGAATTTTGTTGAGACTGATTTAAATTTTGCGGCTGAGAATTTTGTTGAGACTGATTTAAATTTTGCGGCTGAGAATTTTGTTGCTGATTTAAATTTTGTGGCTGTGAATTTTGTTGAGACTGATTTAAATTTTGCGGCTGTGAATTTTGTTGCTGATTTAAATTTTGCGGCTGTGAATTTTGTTGCTGATTTTGATTTTGAGTTTGACTTTCGGATTGCAAATTTTGTGGCATTTGATTTTGAGCCGCCGCCTGTTGTTTAGGCAAATTTGCATAAGGGTCATCAAGTTGGCGGTACATAGAATTTAAAAGCCGCTGTGTCGGCGTAGGCGTAGGGCGTTGCTGAGTTTGCTGTTGCATTTGCTGTTGATTCTGTTCCTGATTGGCGGTAGCAGTTTCAGCAGTGGGACGCGGCATAAAAAATTTTACCAACTGATTTAAAAATTGCATACCTTCAGATTGTTGCGGCTGATTTGCCGAAACTGTTGAAGGTTGTGCAAGCTGTGAAAGAATTTCATACAATTCTTGCGGCATTTGTTCCGGGTTTTTGTGGTCGATTAATTCAAACGCCGATTTTGACATTAAAACCGGTTCAAAAATATTGCCGCCGTTTTCCGTGACGAGTAAATTTTTAAACTGCGTCAAAAGTATTTTAGTTTCGTCGCTGAGTTCCATTGAAAAACCTTTGTCGGCAAGTGCGCCGATTTGCGCCAACATTCTTGCCAGAATCATTAATTGATCGTTGGAAAATCTTTGACTTTCAATGGTACTGCCGATACCTTGCGAAAGTGTGGCATCGATTGAAAATGATTGTTGCAAAATATTTCTTACAACTTGCCCAATATCTTGCGGCAATTTTTCCAAGCCAAATTTTTCTTGCGAAGAGATTTTTGAAAGTGTACCGGCTAAATCTGAAATGGCAGTTTTTAAAGCTACGGTTGTCTGCGGTCTAAAACCGCCGTCAGTAACGTCGCCGCGCCTGTGTAGTCCTTCAGTTTCGCCGGTCGGTCGTTGTGGAGCTACGGACGGTACGCCTATCGCTCCGGCGTTTATTGGCATTTTCTCAACTCCTTTTGATTTTAAAATTTTGTGGTATCAGGATTAAAAAAATTTAAAGTATTTTTGTAGTTAAGACAAATTGAAAAATCTGCAAAATATTTTTCAAAAAATCCGCAAAGTGCGGACGGTTTGTAGTGTGTTAGTGTTGTAGTGTTATAGTTTTAACTACCGCACTATCCCACTATCACACTATCTAACTACTAAACGGCTTCGGAAAAAAGAAAGTACATTTAATAAAATTTAAGTAACTAAATTTAATCAGTAAAATTTTATTTATTCAACACGCCCCAGCTACAAATTAAAAAGCGTCGGTTGCAACATATCTTTTACAGGTTTAAAACTGCGCCTGTGAATTTCGGTAAAACCAATTTTTTTAATAATGTCCAAATGATACTTTGTACCGTAGCCGCGATTTTTTTCAAAACCGTATTGAGGATAAATTTTCGCCCAATCATCAGCCAGTCTGTCACGTGTAACCTTCGCAATGATAGAGGCGGCGGCGATTGATGCAGACAGCGCGTCGCCGTGAATTATGGATTTATGCGGAATATTTTTGAAAGCTACTTCCATTGCGTCAATCAAAACAAAATTCGGCTGAATGTTCAAAGTTGCCACAGCCTTTTGCATACCCTTCAAAGTGGCGCGGTAAATGTTCAACTTGTCAATTTCTTCAACGCTGACGGCAATGCTTGAAACTGCAATGGCGTTGTAAACTATTTCGTAATAAAGTTTTTCACGAACTGCCGAAGAAAGTTTTTTAGAATCGTCAAGGCGTTCAATGTAAAAATTCGGCGGCAGAATAACCGCGCCTATTACCAGAGGTCCTACAAGTGAACCGCGCCCCGCCTCGTCAACGCCCGCAATTAATTTGTAACCTTGATTATAAAATTCGTCTTCGTATCGGTAAAGTTTTTGAACGCGCTCCCTTTCGGCGTCGGGATTCAATTTTTTTATCGTCATTTCAACACCGCTCATTAATTTTTTTTCAAATTATATCACAGCTAAATAAAAAAATCCCTACGGCTTACAATGCTTAAGGGATAAGATTTTTCAATCATTCTAAAATTTTTTAGCAATTTACTGCGCCATTTCATCATTAATCAAAATTTCAAATTCGTCTTCAGACAAAATTTTAATTCCGAGTTGTTGAGCCTTCGCAAGTTTTGAGCCTGCATCTTCGCCGACAATTACAAAATCGGTAACTTTGCTGACACTGCTTTTAACTACGCCGCCGCGCTCCTCAATCAGTTTCGTTGCTTCACTGCGTTTATATTTTGAAAGCGTGCCGGTAAGTACAAAAGTTTTTCCTGCAATTTTTGAATTTAAATCCTGCGCGACGGTTTCAATTTCCATTGTCAAGCCGCAAATTTTCAATTCGTCAAGCATTTTTAAATTAGATTCATCACTGAAAAAATCAAAAATATTTTTGGCAGTAACGCCGCCAATATCGGGAACATTTTGCAAATCATCAGCAGTTGACTTTGAAATTTTTTCGATACTGCCAAAATAATTTATCAAGTCACGGGCGGCGGCAGTTCCTACGCCGAAAATTCCAAGCCCCGTTAAAAGTTTTGCAGGGTGATTATTTTTGCTGTCTTCAATGGCGGCTAAAACTTTGTCGGTATTTTTCGCAAGTCCCAAAATTTTTTTGTCAATCAATTCTTGTCTGAAATTTTTCAGCTTGTAAATATCAGAAATATTTTTTAAAAAGCCCGCGTTAATTAAATCAGCAATGGCATTTTCGCCCAAACCTTTAATATCCATTGCCGAGCGTCCCGCAAAATTTATCAAGTGATTTTCCAACTGCGCGGGGCAATTCGGATTGATACAGCGAAAATCAGCCGCGTTGTCTGCACGTTTCAATTCGTGGTTGCAGACAGGGCAATTTTCAGGAAATTTAAACGGCACGGCATTTTCAGGGCGTTTTTCAAAATTTACGCCGCTGATTTTCGGGATAATTTCGCCGCTCTTGTAAACTTTGACAGTATCGCCGATTCTTATATCCAAATCATCAATAAAATCTTGATTGTGCAAAGTTGCGCGTTCAACTTTCGTACCGTTCAAAATTACGGCGTCAAAAATTGCAGTCGGCGTAACTCTGCCGGTGCGTCCGACGCTTAACTCAATTTTTCGCAGGACCGATTCTTTTTCGTCAGGCGGATATTTATACGCCACAGCCCAACGCGGAAATTTTGAAGTTTCGCCGAGTTTTTCACGTTGTGCAAATGAATTTACCTTGATAACTGCGCCGTCAATGTCATATTGCAAATTTGAGCGGTAACTGCCAATATTTTCAATCGCCGCCCAAACTTCCTCAAATGTCTTGCAAATTTTGTAATCGTGAATAATTTTAACGCCGTTGCGAATCATAAAATTATAGGCGTCGGTGTGGCTTGAAATTTCCGCGCCGTCAATTTTCTGCAAATTGAACACGAACATTGATAAATTTCTTTCGGCAACAATTCGGCTGTCAAGTTGTCTCAAAGTTCCCGCCGCGCAATTTCGAGGATTTGCAAAAATTTTCAAGCCCAATTTTTCCTGCCGTTCATTAACCGCGTCAAAAGTTTTTTTCGCCATATAAACTTCGCCGCGTATTTCAAAATATTTCGGCGCGTCTTGAAGTCTCTGTACAACGTCAGAAATGACGCGGGCATTTTCGGTAACGTCTTCGCCTACAACGCCGTCGCCGCGTGTTATCGCCTGTACAAGTTCGCCGTTTTCATAGCGCAACGCCAATGACAAGCCGTCGATTTTTTCTTCAACGATAAATTCGACTTCGCCGAGTTTTGAAATTGTATCGTTAATAAAATCCTCAACTTCTTCACGGCTGAAAACGTCCTGCAATGACAACATTTTAACATCGTGCGAAACTAATTTACCCGCCGTGCGTTTGGCAGTGCCGCCGACTGTTTGAGTCGGTGAAGTAGCCGTGATAAATTCGGGATATTCCGCCTCAATTTCTTTCAAGCGGCGCATTAATTTATCGTATTCGTAATCTGAAATTTCCGGCGCGTCGTCGTCATAATATTTTTTATTGTGGTGTTTAATTTCTTTGCGGAGCTGAATCAATTCCGCCTTAATTTTTGAAATATCCATATTTGCACCTTAGGTTTTTTGGAAATTTTTTTATTGGATAGTCAAATGTCTGTGGTGTGTTAGGGCGTGTTGGAAAAGTCAAAAATAGTGTAACTTGAAACGGCGGTCACGGACGACCGCCGCCGCAACTAAAGAGCACGCTTGCTACGCAACCGCGCATGATTCAGGACTGAATCTCTGGCGGTTAAAAGCCCTTTCTTTTGTTACTTTTCTTTGGGCTAGCAAAGAAAGTAATTTTAATAAAAAAATTAAATTATTCAACATCCCCTAGTTACTGACCATCTGGCAATCTGACAATCTGACAATCTAATCATCTATTTGCACCTTAGAAATTGGAGCAATGGCGGCGTTTAACTTTTTCTCTCCAATTTCGGGATTTGCAAATTTTATCGTCAAATTATCCTTGTTAATTTCCATAATTGTACCGACGCCCCATTTTTTGTGCGTCACTTGATCGCCGACTTGCCAATTTACAGTATTTTTTACAGCCGTTTTCTTATTTGAAAAGGAAATAATTTTGTTTTCCTTTTTCGATTTCGCAGGAGCGGAATATTTAGTTGCTGAAGGATTTTTTACATAATTCATTGACTGGATATAATTTTCAGAATTACTGTCATTGAGTTCAGAGAAACTTGACATAATTCCGGGCGGAATTTCGGAAATAAATCTTGAAACTACAGAATCATAAGTACGCCCAAAAGTTCGACGAACTGCGGCAGCCGTCAAATAAAGTCTCTCTTTTGCGCGCGTCATTGCAACGTAACAGGCGCGGCGTTCCTCTTCCAATTCATCTGAATAAATCATTGAATTTGAATGAGGCAAAATTCCTTCTTCCATGCCCGTTACAAAGACAACCGGAAATTCCAATCCTTTTGCAGAATGAATTGTCATAAGTGAAACGCGGGAATTTTCTTCATCTAATGAATCAATATCCGCAACCAGTGAAACGTGTCCAAGAAAATCTTCAAGTGTTGCGTTTGGTGTAATTTCATCAAATTCAGTTACACCGTTTATAAAAGAATCCAAATTTTCTTTGCGGGAAATATTTTCGGCTTTTTCGCCCTCTTCGCCTTCAGTCAAAGATTTCAAATAGCCTGATTCATTTAAAACAGTTTTGACTAATTCTGAAACCGACAAATTTTCTTTTGCTTTTGAAAAATTTGTCAGCAGTGAAACAAATTCGCGCAAATTTTGTTTGCATTTGGCGGAAAGTTGCGGCACTTGCTCCAACATAATTCTTGAAGATACAATTTCAAAAATTGAAATTTCTCTTAAACTTGCGAAATTTTTCAAGCGTTCCAAAGATGTAGGACCAATTCCACGACGCGGAACATTTACCACGCGCAAAAAACTGATGTCATCACGAGGATTTTCAATTAAACGCAGATATGCCAAAATATCTTTTATTTCCTTGCGTTCATAAAATTTCAAGCCGCCGATAATGATATAGGGAATGTCAGTTTGCATAAATTTTTCTTCAAAGACGCGGGATTGCGAATTGGTACGGTACAAAATGCCGATGTCTTTGTACTGAAAATGTTGATAATGGATGAGTCTTTTTATTTCCTGTGCAATGAAATGCGCTTCTGCTTTGTCAGTTTGGCATTGAATAAAATTAATCTGATTGCCGTATTCGTTTTCAGTCCAAAGAACTTTTTCCTTGCGCTTGACGTTATTTGCAATAACGGAGTTAGCCGCCTGCAAAATAGTTTTTGTGGAACGATAATTTTGCTCCAACAAAATAACTTTTGCGTCAGGATAGTCCTTCTCAAAGTTCAAAATATTTTGCATATCCGCGCCGCGCCAACCGTAAATAGATTGGTCAGAATCGCCGACAACGCAAAGATTTTTGTATTTATTTGAAAGCATTTGAGTCAAAATATATTGCGCGGTATTTGTGTCTTGATATTCATCAACCAAAATATATTTGAAACGTTCTTGATATTTTTCCAAAATTTCCGGGTGTTCGCGGAAAAGTTTTACCGTAACAAAAATTAAATCATCAAAATCAAGCGCGTTAATTGAAATCATTCTTTGTTGGTAAAGTTCGTAAATGGCGATAACGTATTTGTCAAATTCTGTACTGTTTAGATTGCTTAAAACCATTTCACGATACTTTTGCACGTCGATTAATTTATTTTTGAGATCGGAAATTTTGTTAATTGCGGGCTTGAATCTGTCAGGATCTAATCCAAGTTTTTCAAGACATTCATTAATGATAGTTTTTGTATCTGATGTATCGTAAATCAAAAAATTTTTTTTGTAAGTGCCGGTGGCATCAATTTCAAAACGCAAAAGTTTCGCGCAGAGCGAATGAAAAGTACTGAGCCAAACTTTTTGAGCAGGTTCGCCAATCATTTTTTCGGCGCGGGATTTCATTTCATTTGCGGCTTTATTTGTAAAAGTTATCGCCAAAATATTATAAGGTTGAACGCCGTGTGCCAATAAATTGGCAATACGGCAGGTTAAAACTTTAGTTTTGCCGGAACCTGCGCCCGCCATTACAAGCAGTGGCCCTTCAAGGTAATTCACTGCCTCTTTTTGTTGCGGATTTAATCCGGCTAAAATTTTTTCTTCATTTCCCAAAAAAATTTACCTCCTTGATTAGATGATTAGATTGTCAGTGTTTCAGATTGTTAGCAATACTATTTTGAAATTTTTTTTGTAATAATATTAAATGTACTTTTTCTTTGCGCGTCCAAAGAGCAAACGCACCGCCCGCGCCGCACGTCCTGTGCGCCATCTTAGTTTTTCGTTCTCGTTTAGAAAAATTTAATTCGCTAATCATCAGTAGTACAACATTCAGTCAATTATTCAACACACTCTAGGGCGTGTTGAATAAGTCCAAAATCCACAATTTTTTTTTAATCCGCAAAGTGCGGACGGAAATTACTTGCTAAAGGCGTGCGGTAAAGTTGGTGCGACCAAAAGGAGCTTACCTAATAAGGGCGTACGGCATTCTAGCAGCTTTGCGGATTCATTAAAAGCAGTTTTTCTTTGGTACTTGCGTGCGTGCTCTTTAGTACTTTTTTTGCTTCGGAAAAAAGAAAGTACATTTAAAAAAATTTCAGAAACAAAAATTCATCAGTCAAATTTGATTTTTTTCAACACGCCATAGAAAAAAATTCTTAGCAAAAAAAATCTCAGCAACTAAGAATTTATCAACACACACTAAACTATACCGTACTACCCGACTACGCCAAAACTTTTTTTAATTCTTCCATAAGTTTTGGAATATCAATCGGCTTTGCAATATGTCCGTTCATACCGGCGGCGAACGCGGCTTTTATATCTTCGTCAAAGGCGTTTGCAGTCATCGCCAAAATCGGCACGTTTGCAAGTTTTTTATTTTTCAGCTGACGAATTGCCGCCGTTGCCTCGTAGCCGTTCATTACAGGCATTTGCACGTCCATTAAAACAACATCAAAATAGCCTGCGCCTTTGTTTTTAAGTATTTCAATCGCGTCTTCGCCATTTATTGCCGTTTCAACTTCAAAGCCGCTCATTTCCAAAATCGCCGTGCCAATTTCGCGGTTTACGTCAATATCATCTACCAACAAAATTTTTTTGCCCTCTAAATCTGAAATATCATCAGAAATATTTTTGTCGCATTGTTTTTCTTTTTGAAGTTGCCGACCAATCGTATTTAATAAAGTTTGATGAAGTTCCGAACGAAAAACCGGCTTGTTGCAAAAAGCATTAACGCCCGCTTCCAACGCTTCATCTTTCACTGACACCCAATCATAAGCCGTCATTAAAATTATTACAGGTTTATCGCCGACAATTTTACGAATTTGGCGCACAACTTCAAGCCCGCCCAAATCCGGCAATTTCCAATCAATGACGTATAAGCCGAATTTTTCGCCGACTTCGCCGGAATGTTTCGCACGCAGTACAGCCTCTTTGCCTGAAAGTGTCCAACTTGGATTCATTCCAAACGCGGATAACATTTTCGCCACGCCGTCGCAAGCGTCAAAATCATCGTCAACTACAAGCGCATGAATTCCTTTCAATTCGGCAATGCTGAAATCTTTGTCATCGTCCTGAGCGATTCTGAAATTTGCACGAACAATAAATTCTGTACCTTCGCCGGGCGCGGTTATAACTTCAATGGTGCCGTGCATTAAATCGACGATTCTTTTTGTAATCGCCATACCTAAGCCCGTGCCTTGAATACCGCTTACAGTCGAAGTTTTTTCACGAGTAAACGCCTCAAAAATCGTTTCTGAAAATTCCTGCGTCATTCCCATTCCGTTATCTTTAACACGAATTTCATATTTGCCGTAACCTTCAGGCGCGCCTTCATGTTGAGAAACTTTCACAAATATTTTTCCGCCGGCTTGAGTATATTTAATTGCGTTCGATAAAAGATTTAACAGAATTTGATTCAGCCGCAATTTGTCGCAAATAATATTTTCGTTCGTGACGCCCACCGCGTCCATAAAAAGCTCCTGCTGTTTCGCTTCTGCCTGTCCAATTATAATTGTGTTTAAATCGTGTAAAATTTTCGGCAAACTGCAGAGAGATTCATCAAGTTCAATCTTGCCGCTTTCAATTCGGCTCATTTCCAAAACATCATTAATCAGCGAAAGTAAATGACTTGAAGACGCCTTAATTTTTGCAAGATAATCAGTAACTCTTTCGGTGTCGCTAACGTCCTTCATTGCCAAATCGGTAAAACCAATTATGGCATTCATCGGCGTCCTTATATCGTGGCTCATTGAAGACAGAAAAGCCGTTTTCGCTTTAGATTTTTCTTCGGCGGCGATTTTTTCTTTTTCAAGTGCGATATTTTTTTCTCGCATCAAAATATCCGTGTAATGAATGTAAACAAAAATATCCGCCAGCGTCAATCCGTAACAAAGAATCGGTATCCGCCAATCAATCGTTTGCAGAGGACCGCACGCAATGAAAAACAGCGGGAATGCAATACTGACTTTAAACTGTGTGATTTTTTCCGCAAAAGTTTTATTGCGGTTACGGTAAAGAAATGACATTAACGCGGCGGCAGGATACAGGCAATTTATGGCAAGCATTACTTTCCAGAGTATGCCAAATTTTACCGTTAAATCATCAGTGACGCTGAAATATAAACCTGTCAGCGGCGTTGTTACAAGCAGAGAAATATTTATCAGAAACGGCAAAAATATCAGCGTACGTTTATTTTTTAATTCCTCCGCGTCTTGATAAAGTTCCAAATATAAAAAAGCCTTGAACGCGCAAATTGCAAATAGTCCGAAATTCGTCATATCGACGCAATAAATTATCGGTATACTTTTTGGCAAATTGCCGTTCATAACCAAAATCAGCACAATGCAAGAAAAAAAATATGCCAGCTGAATTATAAGTACGTGCGAAAAACTTTTTTGCACGGGAGTTTCATTAAAAACTTTCAACTGCTTGTAAAGTAAAATCGCAATCGCCGCCATACAAAAAGCGTTGGCGTAAACGTAGTTGAATACGTGATTTGAAAGTGAATCCATAGGGCATCACCCTTATTTAGATGGCTAGATGGTTAGATGGTTATATAGTTAGGTTTTAGGGGCTGTTGAATAAGTCTGTTATCAAATTTTTTCTTATTAAACTTACTTTTCTTTGTCTTGTCAAAGAGCAAACGCTCCTACTCGTCGCCTTTGCAAGAAAGATGCTTTTTGCGGTGCTGTTTTTTCGTTCTTAGTCAGCGTTTTTTAGTTCGCTAATCATCAGCTGTTTTTCTAAAACCTAAAACCTAGTACCTAGAACCTAATCACTGCCTAAATCAATGTTCAAAATTTCGCCGTCTTCAAGAATTACAGAATCAGTAGCAATATCGACAATTTTTTTGCCGTTGATATTGTCGCCAATTCCCAAAATCAAATTTTCTTCGCCGGATTTTTTATCGTTATCAATAATTTTTTGAAATATCGCAGATTTATTTGCACCGACAATGGCAATGCCGCGCAAAATAAATTTAGTTTTAACCTGCGCGACGGGCGGCGAAATAATTACAGACGGCAATTCAGGCGGCTTTTCAATTTTTTCTTTTGGCGGAACTTTGAAAGGATCGCCGACAAATAAATCATCAGAATTTGCGCCGACAACAATTTTTATATTTTCATTGACGTTGGAATTTTCAGCGCGTTTTATCGTGACAATATTTTTATTTGTGTCGGCAGTTTCGACAACTTCAGGCGGCGGCGTTTCAGTCAAAATAATTTCTTCGCCGCCGCTGTCGTCCGTCAAAAATAAACCTGCCGCAAATATAAAACAAATGCACAAGCCCGCAAATCTGATTTTATTTTCTCGAATTTCTTTGAGGTCTTTCTGCCAAATATTTTTTAGTTCATCGTCGAACATTATTTATTTTCCAGAAGTTGCAACGCGGCATTAACAAATGCCTTGAAAAGCGGGTGCGGGTGATTGGGACGCGATTTTAATTCAGGGTGAAATTGGCAACCGACAAACCACGGGTGTAAATTTTTATTCAATTCGACAATTTCAACCAAACTGTCATCAGGCAAAACGCCCGCAATTACCATACCTTTTTCAGTGAAAATTTCACGGTATTTATTATTGAACTCGAAACGATGGCGATGGCGTTCCTGAATTTCAAAAATTTCATTGTCGCCGAAATAAGCCGCCGCAGTAAAAGTATTTGGCGTAACCTTGCAAGGATACGCGCCGAGCCGCATTGTACCGCCTTTATTTATTACGTTTAATTGAGAATCCATTAACGCAATAACGGGATTTTCAGTTTCAGGATTAAATTCAGTTGAATTTGAATCAGCAAAATTGCAAACATTGCGGGCAAATTCAATAACCGCGCATTGCATACCGAGACACAATCCCAAAAATGGAATTTTATTTTCACGGGCGTATTTAATCGCTTTAATCTTGCCTTCAACGCCTCTATCGCCAAAGCCGCCCGGTACAAGAATACCTTTGCAACCGTTGAAAATTTCGTCCAAATCTGTTTCAGGATTTTCAATAGCTTCTGCGTTGACAAATTTAACGCTGACGGCGGCAGAGTTGTCAATTCCCGCGTGATTAAGTGCCTCAACTACCGAAATATAAGCGTCAGGCAATTCAACATATTTGCCGACGACCGCAATTTTAATTTTGTATTCGGGATTTTTAATTTTGTAAACCATACGTTCCCAATCTTCCATTTTTGCGGGAGATTGCGGCAGGTTCAATTTTTCCAAAACAATTTTATCAAGCCCTTCATTTTGCATAATCAAAGGCACTTCATAAATTGTGGACGCCGTGCGATTTTCAATTACTGCATCTTCGTCAACGTCGCAGAAAAGCGCAATTTTTTTCTTCATTGCGCGGGAAATAGTTTGCTCCGTGCGGCAGACCAAAATATCCGGCTGAATCCCGATTGAACGCAATTCTTTAACGCTGTGTTGCGTAGGTTTAGTTTTGAGTTCGCCCGCCGCGCCAATGTACGGCAATAACGTAACGTGAATATAAAGCGCGTCATTTTTGCCGACTTCTTTTTTGACTTGGCGAATTGCTTCCAAAAACGGCAGTGATTCAATATCACCGACAGTGCCGCCGACTTCAGTTATAACAACGTCCGCTTGATCTGATTCGGCAACCACGTAAACTCTGGCTTTAATTTCGTTTGTAACGTGCGGAATAACTTGCACGGTTGAGCCGAGATACTGACCAATAAATTTTGCCCGTCGTCGTATTTGAATTTTTCGTCAGATTGATATCAATAAATCTTTCGTAGTGTCCCAAGTCTAAATCCGTTTCCGCGCCGTCTTCAGTAACAAAAACTTCGCCATGTTGGTAAGGACTCATTGTGCCGGGATCTATGTTTATATATGGATCAAACTTTTGAATTGTAACCTTAAGACCGCGACTTTTTAAGAGCCTGCCAAGTGCCGCCGCAGTTATGCCTTTGCCGAGCGATGAAACTACTCCGCCCGTCACGAAAATATATTTAGACATTGAAAAACTCCCTTCGGTAGTTTAGTAGTGCGATAGTTTGATAGTGCGATAGTAAATCACTATACTACTACCACACTATAACACTATAACACTATACCACTACAAAACTACTCCATCATTTCATCAGTTCTATCTTGTTTAGTACGAGTTGCCCCGCGCTTTTTGGTTTCCGGCGGATCCCATTCAGCCAAGCCCCATTTTTTCTTTTCGGGATTGTATTGAAAGCGGCTGTCCATGTTAATCATTGTATAAACTTCTGAAATCGCCGCCGCCTCGTTTTGCGTAGATTTATTTTTCAGCTTGAAAATTTCTAAGATTAAATCTTTGTAATAAATGTGGTTATCTTTTCCGGCGTCATTTAAAATTTTATACGCCAAATCAACCTCCGACATATCTTCAAATTTTTTCGTCATTATTTTACCTCCCAAAAATTAAATTTCACCGCCGAAATTTTCCAGTGAATCAATTACAACAACGCAATTTTCTTGTACATTTTGAATAACGAAAAGCATTTTTTCTTCAGGAATTGCGACACAGCCGCCTGTCCAAGGCTTTTTATCTCCGAAGCAGTGCAGGAAAATTGCAGAGCCTTTGCCGGGCGTGCCGTTTTCATTGTAGCTGATGTTCAAGCAATACATGTATTGCGGATTGTAATCAATAATATGTTCGCCGGCTGCCTTGTTGAGCGCGGGGAAATCTTTGATATTAACCATTTCGTTATATTTGTAGTTGGAATCGCCGCTCCAATAAAAATTTTCGTCAACTTGAATATAAGGGAGCATACAACCGGGATTGTAAGCAATGCCGAATGCCTTTGTAAAATGGAAAGTGCCTACAGGGGTTTTGTTGTCGCCTTCTCTGGTTTTACCGAGACCTTCTTTGCCGATAAAACCGGGCGTAGACATAATCTGTTGCCAAACACCGTCAATTTTTTCATGCATTGAAATCCAAGCAGTAGTTTTTTCGCCGAGTTGCGCAACTACAAAAAGTTGAGTAGCGTTTTGAGCGGCGGGAAGATTTTTAACCCATTGCGGCGATTCTGCAGCTGAAACTTTACTTACTAACAAAAAACTCACCACTAACATTAAACTAAAAAATTTTTTAAGCATTTTTATTTTCTCCAGTATTTCAAAATAATTTAAAAATGTTTTTTGTAGATCTACAGTAGATAGTGATTAGTTACTAGGGCGTGTAGAATAAATCAATTTTTACTGATGAAATTTTTTTAAATGTACGTTCTTTTTTCCGAAGCAAAAGTAGTTGGATAGTGGTGTAGCTATCAGCTATTGGCTATCGAACTACTTTTGCGGATTTTTCAACACGCCCTAGTCCCTAGTCTCTAGTCCCTACCCACTAACCACTACCCACTACATGGAGGTTGGAGCAGAAACGCCCAAAAGATTCAGCGCGTGTTTGATTGTATGCGCGGTAATTTTTACAAGTGCAAGCCGCGCCTTTGCCAAATCTTCATCAACTCCCAAAATTCTGCAGTCACGATAAAAGCTGTGGAATTGCGCCGCCAAATCGTAAACATAACGCGCTATTCTTTGCGGTGCAAATTCTGCCGCCGCCTTTTCAATTTCATCTGGATATTCAAAAATTTTATTAATCAAGTCAATTTCTGCGGCAGTCGTCATCATTGAAAATTTTGGCGCGTCTGGAACTGTTAAGCCGACTTCGGCAGTTTGGCGGAAAATGCTGCAAATTCTGGCGTGTGCATATTGAATATAATACACGGGATTTTCTGAACTTTGTTTTTTCGCCAAATCCAAATCAAAATCGAGTTGGCTGTCAATCGAACGCATTAAAAAGAAATATCTTGCCGCGTCCGTGCCGACTTCTTCCATTAACTCACGAAGTGTAATACTTTCGCCGGTACGTTTGGACATTTTGACGAGTTCGCCGCCCCTGTACAGTGAAACCATTTGCAGGAGCAAAATTTTCAAATTATCGGCATTGTAACCGAGTGCGGACATTGCCGCCTTGACTCTGCAAATATAGCCGTGATGATCTGCGCCCCAAAGATTTATCAGCTGACTAAATCCGCGTTCAAATTTGTCTTTGTGGTAGGCAATATCTGCCGCCAAATAAGTCGGCACGCCGTTTTCACGAACTACAACGCGGTCTTTGTCGTCGCCGTACTTCGTGGAGGCAAGCCATAACGCGCCGTCTTTTTCGTAAATTTCGCCGCGTTCGCGCAGAACTTTTATAGCGTCGTTAATTTTGTCGGGGTGCAATTTTCTTTCACTGAACCAAACATCAAAATTAACTTGGAAATTCGCCAAATCTTTTTTGAGTTCGGCAAGTTTGTCGGCGTAAGCTAAATCTTCCAAAACTTTCAGGCGTTCATCTTCCGGCAATGACAAATATTTATCGCCGTCGCGTTCGATAATTTTTTTAGTCGTGTCGATAATGTCAACAGCATGATAGCCGTTTTCAGGAAATTCGACAGGTTGCCCCAAAAGTTCCAAATATCTGGCGTTCACTGACTTTGCAAGATTTTCCATTTGATTTCCGGCGTCGTTAATGTAATATTCGCTTTCGACGTTGTAACCTGCGGCGCGCAAAATATTTACAATGGCGGAACCTGCCGCCGCGCCGCGTCCGTGTCCTACGTGCAAAAGTCCCGTCGGATTTGCGCTGACATATTCAATTTGAATCGGAATATTTTTTTTGTTTGGCAGTTGCCCAAAATTTTCCAATTCGTCAAAAATATTTTTCAGTTCGCTGTAAATTACGTCCGCTTTCAGATAAAAATTCATAAAGCCCGCGCCCGCAATTTCGATTTTTTCAAGCCATTCTTCAGAAATTCTTGATTTAATTTCATCAGCAATTTTTCTCGGTGCAGTATGAAAAATTTTAGCAGTCTGCATTGCAAAATTGGTTGAAAAGTCGCCAAATTCTTTTTTTGGCGGAACTTCCAAAGAAATTTCCGGCAATTCGCCTGTAGATTTTAAAACGCCTTCAGAAATTGCGGATTCAGCCGCAACTTTTACCGCGTCAATGATTTTTTGTTTTACGTCCAAAACATTTCCCCCTGTAAAAAATTAGCCATTACGCCAAACGCGCCGCCTTATTTAAAGAAAAATGACGGCGCAATTATTTTTCAAAATATTTTTTTCAATTATACAATGACGCCGCTTTTATGTCAAAATAGTTGGATAGTGCGATAGTTGGATAGTGTGATAGCAATTTACTAGGGCGTGTTGAAAAATTGATTGAAAATGCTAACGAATTATTTTTTGTTCGATGAGAACGAAGAACTAAGAGGCCGCACAGGACGTGCGGCGCGGGCGGTGCGTTTTTTTCGTGGACGAAAAAACAGCACCGCAAAAACGCCCTTTCTTGTTGGTACTTTTTCAGCTAAAGAGCACGCTTGCTACGCAACCGCGCAGGGCAAGCAAAGAAAAAGTACGTTAAATATATAAAAACTTTCAAGAAAAAATTTGATAACAGAATTTTTCAAAACACACTAACACACTATAAAACTACACAACTACTTTTCTTGTTAAAAAAATTTTTTTAATTTCAATCATCACTCAAATTTTTTCTCGACTGCGATTTTTTGGATCTATTCTTTGTGAAATTTTATCTGTCACGAACATTAATAATTTTGAAAGTAACAAATACACTATCGCAATAGTTATTATCGGGACAAAAGCGTCATAAGTTCGCGCACGAATTAAATCAGCCATTTTGGTTAAATCTTTAACAGAAATATAGCCGACTATGGAGGTTTCCAATAAAATTACGTTTAAACTTAGCCGGTACGACAAAAAATAATTTCTGATTATTTGTGGCAAAATAAATTTTATAAATGCCTGCCGCTCTGAAAATCCTAACGATAACGCCGCCTCCATTTGTCCTTTTGAAATACTTTCCGCGCCGCTTTTCAACATAACGAATACTGAAATGCTCAACACGATTGAAAAAACTATAACCGCTGTAAAAATCGGCGAGATTTCAACATTGCCGAAAACAACGTAATAGAAAAACAGCATTAAAACCATTGTCGGCAAGCCCTGCAACGTTCGGTAAGTTATATCAAGTATTTTGTTTACGAACGAAATTTTTTCACGGTAGAGAATGTACAACGCCAAGCCCAACAATGTACCGAAAATTATTGCTCCAATCGTTATAAATAACGTTATTCGTGCGCCGTCAAGAATCATTTTCCAACGTGATTCAAAGATTAGAGAATTTTTAACTCTGTCTGCAACCTTGAAAAGGCTTGAAGATTCAGAATTAATAATTGCGACTGCTTGCTCCGTGTAATTCGGATTACTTAAAAACAATTTTTTTTCACGTTCAGGCAATTTTTCAATAGCGTTAATGGCAATATCACATTTGCCGGTAGAAACATCAAGTAATGTTGTTACAAAATCGCCAATTTTCACTTCGTAATTATAGCCGTAAGCCGCGCAAAAATTATTTAACAATTCTATTTCATATCCGACTATTTCGCCTTCACGCAGATAAATAAATGGAGGGCTGCCTCCTTCAGTGCAAATTTTCAAAGTGCCGTTTTCTCCGGTCAAAACTTTCTTTTGAAAAATTTTGCTTTTCTCGTCTCCCGTGAACCATTTATTTTTCAATTCTTCAAATTCGTCGCTGGCTTCAATTTTGGCAAGATATTCATTCATTTGACTACAGATTTTTTGCCCGCGTTCATTTTTTGTAAAAGCATAACTCAAAGGAACATCGCCGAGTGATTGCGTCAAATATTTAACGTCAATTCCTTCGCTCTTGATATTATCCGCGTAACCTTTCCCCAAAACGAAGGCGTCAATTTTATGTTGCAACAAATTTTGAACCATATCACTTATTGTATAGAAATAGATATATTCCGCATTAGGCAAAACTTCCCGCGCCCTCAATTCGTATGCTGAAGTTTGCCATACTCCGATTCTTGCATTTTTCAAATCGTCCAAAGAATTTATTTCTTGAACTTCGTTTTGACAGCCGCAAGTTAAAATAGCGGCTAACACTGTCATTAAAAATATTTTTTTCATTTTGTAATTTTATTCTCTCCAATCTTATTGAAGAATTTCATATTAAATTTTTTGGTTGCTGATGAAAAATAATTCTTGCGAAAGTTTAGCAAGTAATTTTTTCGCAGTCAATTTTTAATGCTACAGATTTTTTTATGGATTAAAATTTATTAGGGCGTTTTGAAAAAATCTAAAATCTGCGAAGTGCCGGGTGTGTTGAATAAATTAATTGAAAATGCTGATTCACGAATAAAATTTTGTTCGATGAAAACGAAAAAACAGCACCGCAGAAAGCGTCTTTCTTTTTGGTACTTTTTCTTTGGGCTAGGTGCTGTTGAATAATAAATTTAACTACTGCTGATGAATTAGCAAACTAAATTTTGCTGACTAAGAACGAAAAACTAAGATGCCGCGCAGGACGCGCGGCTCGGGCGGTGCGTTTTTTTCGAGGACGAAAAAACAGCACCGCAAAAAGCGTCTTTCTTGCAAATGCGAGGAGTACGAGCATTTGCTGTACTTGCAAAGGCGACGAATAGGAGCGTTTGCTCTTTGACAAGACAAAGAAAAAGTACGTTCAATATATAAAAAATTTCAAAAAAATTTTTGATAACAGATTTTTTCAACACGCCCTAGCAAAGAAAATTAAATTTAATAAAAAATATTTTACCAACATATAAAAATTCTAAAATTTAGTTTACCAACATGCCCTAATCAGCAGAAATTTTGCGAAAAATATAAACTAAAAAACGACGCCCTTTTCGGATGCCGTTTTTATTCCGTGTCAAATTAAATTTTTAATTTCCCGCAATGGCATTAACATTTGTTTTGTCAATAATCATCGGTGTGCAAAGGAAGGACGGTACAACCTTAACGCCGTTGTTGTAGTTTGTAACGTCGTTAATATCCGGTTGAACGCCTTCAACAACCGCTTTAATCATACGAACGCATTTGGCAGTTAAAACGTCGGGATCTTTTCCGATTGTGAAAGTTTGCTTACCTTGTTTGATACGTTCAAAGGCGGCGGGGTCGCCGTCAAGCCCTGAAATAATAGGATAAGGTTTACCGGCTTTTTCAATTTCGCCGAGAATTACGCCGGCAATATCGTCATTCGGACTGAGTACAACTTGCAAAGGCGCGTCGGTATAATAATTGTTGAGCAATTCATTGATACGCGGCGCGGCGTTTGCAGAATTCCAATCAGCAACTGCAACTTTATCAAATGTAACTTGTCCCGAACGGCAAACAAGTTGCCCGCTCTTCAAATAAGGTTCCAAAATTTTCATCGTGTTTTCAAAGAAAATGTGTGCGTTGTTATCTGAAGGACCGCCGGCGAAAAATTCAATGTTGTAAGGACCGCCGCCGTTTTTCAAATTCAACGCCGCCGCAATGTATTCGCCCATTCCGTCGCCGATGGCGTAGTTATCGAAACTGGCGTAATAACTCAAAGCGTCGGTATTCATGATAATTCTGTCGAACGCAATGACGGGGATATTTCTCTTTTTGGCGTCTTCCAAAACATCAGACAATGCTGATGAATCAATCGCACCGATTACCATACAATTTGGCTTTTTGGCAATGGAGTCTTTAATTTGTTGTTTTTGTTCGTCAACAGTTGCCGAAAATTGAATATTAACTTCAAAGCCGTCTTCTTCAAGGAGCTTTTGGAGTGAATCGCCGTTACGTTGCCAACTCGGCGTAGTATTCGGGAAACAAACTGCAACTGTACGAGTTTCTTTTTGGGCACTTGAGCCGCAACCGCTTAAAACTGTAGCGAAAACTAAAAGCATTGCCACGCACAAATATTTTGCATATTTCAATTAAATCACCTGCTTTCAGATTTTGAATTTTTCGGCAGATTCCGTCAATTCGCTTGCAAGGTCGGAAAGTTTTTGGCTTGCACTTGCAACCTCGTCGATTGAGGCTGATTGATCTTCGGTTGCCGCTCTGACTGATTCGGTTTCAACGCTGACATCTTCACTGGATTTACTGAGTTCGTCCATTGAATGAACAAGTTTTTCGACGCGGGTTGAGGCGTCTTTGGCGTTATTTTGGATAACTTCTGCGTCTTTCGTCAATTTAATAATAGCTTCGGTAATATTTTTGAAAGAGTCGCCCGCCTCTGCAACGACGACGCGCCCGCTTTCAACTTCTTGGTTGCCTTGTTCCATTTGTTTAAGAGCTTGTTCCATTTCAGATTGAATGGTACTGATTAAAGCCGCAATTTGAGAGGCGGCTGAACTTGAACTTTCAGCAAGTTTTCTGACTTCATCTGCAACAACTGCAAAACCTCTGCCGGCTGTACCTGCGCGCGCCGCTTCAATAGCCGCGTTCAATGCAAGTAAGTTAGTTTGTTCTGCAATTCCTGCGATAGTTGCGCTGATATTTCCAATTTGCGTTGAACGTTCGGCAAGTTGTTTAATAACTTCAGCAGATTTTTCAACACTTTCGGCAACTGCCGACATTTGATTAACCGCGCCGCGAACTGCCGTACGTCCGGTTTCAGCAATAGTTTCGACGTTTTGAGCACTGCGAACTGATGAATTAGCCTTGCTTTCAAAATCCTGCAACAATTCTGCAAAAGTTCTGATATCCTCTGTAGCTTGATAAATTGCGTAACCTTGATTCAAAGAATTTTCTGCAACGTTGCTGATTGATGCCGTAACTTTTTGAGTAATTTCGGTACTTTGTGCGGCATTTTCGTTTAATTGTGATGCAAAATCAGAGGCGGCTTGTGCATTGCGCTGAATTTTTGAAACGAGTACGCGCAAATTTTCAATAGTGTTTGCAAAAATTGCGGTAAGTTGTCCAAATTCATCGTCATTTTTCGGCACAGCTTTAACAGTCAAATTACCTGCCGCCATTTCTTTTGAAACATCGGAAAGATATTCAATCGAGTTAAGAATCGTACGACTGAGAATAATTGCCATAACTATTGAGAATGCTACAACAGCAATTATAGTTATAATTAAGATAATACGTGCTTGATTATAACTTGATTGAGCGTCAACAACTTCTTCATGAATAAAATCTTTGCGGTTGTCGAGGATTTTATTCAATTTAGATTGAATGTAGTTGTACTTGCTGCTTGAACTTTCAAGCGCGGCGGACGCTTCACGAGCATTGCCAGCCTTTGCCAACTCAATAACTTTTACGGAATTAGTTTTGTATTGATCCCACATTTTGCGCATATCAGAAAATTCTGAGGCAACGTTGCCTTCAAGACTTTCTTGGATATAGTCAAAAGTAATGTCAATTTGATCCGCAAGTTTTTGAGTAGATTGAGCGGCGTAAATTCTTGCCGGTAAACTTGTGGCGTTGATAACAGAATATTCGCCTTGTCTGTAGTCGCTTACCGAGCGACTGGATTCTGACGTTGAAATAACGCCTTGTAAGTGTTCTGTTGCAATTCGCAACGCACCTTCATTAATTGAAGATAATGCAGTAGTTGAGTAAATGCCGTTGGCAATAAATACAACTATCAGCAAAATGAACACAAAAAATAATTTTTCTCGAATTGACATCGAGTGTTGCATAATTAATCCCTCCTGCACTTTTTTATCAAAATTCCCTGTTTTAAAAAAATATCCTGCCTACTTTTTGAAAATTTGTTTTGCGGCAGATTTTATCCAATTTCCATGCCACGCAATATGAAAAATTAAACCGACTGCCATAATATAGCCGCTGTAAGTGTGAATTTTTCGCATAAGCCGAAATATTTCCATATCGCCACGCGGAAAAATATGAAAGTCCAGACAAATTCCCGTTACAATGCAAATTAAACCGCTGATAAAAATTAAAACGTCCAGACAAAAATTTTTTTTCATTAAAATCACTCCAAAAAAAATAGACGGTTAAAGCCGCCCAAAAATTTTCAATTTATCTCGGAAAAACAATATCAGTTAATCTGTCAATCATTAACGCACCTGAAGCACTGCTGAAATTTAAATCTGAAACAATAACTTTTCTAAGTGAGCCGCCAATAGAATGAATGATAATCGGCGTGCCGCTTTCATCGTTGCCAAGTTTCATCATTACGTGAGTAGGCATTAACAAAAGTGAACCGACGGGAGCGCGGCGGACAATATCAACTCTTTCTGCGCGTGTTACGTCATTGAATACTGAAACAATAGGAACGCAACCGGCTTGTCTGTCTGCGTCACGCGGAATAAAAATCCCGATACTGCGATAAACATTTTGAACCAAAGACGAACAGTCAACGCTGTTTTCTAAGCCGCCCCAGCCGTAAATATTGCCCAAAAATTTGAAACTTTGACGAATCAAATTATTTTTTGTAGGTTGCAAATAATCCGTGCCGACATTTTCGTCATTTAAAACTTTCGCCGAAACTTCTTTTAAATTGCCGTTTTCAGCTATTGGAAGACGTGCAACCCAAAAATTATTTTCCAACGCGGAACTTTGGAGCGGAATTTTTGCGCCCATCTGGAAAAGAATAATTTTGCCGTTCACATTGACGAATTTTTTATTTGTCATAACGACGAGAAATTTTTCAGGTTCAATGTAAGTTTTCCACGTTTCACGGTCGGTAAACGCCAAAGAATTTTTATTTACCCAGCCGAAATAATATTTTGCCTGTACGAAAGAAAATTTGCCGTCTTTACTTTCCCATAAAATTGCAACAGGTTCGGCAGGATCCAACGCCGTACCTTGAATTTTATCAAATTTTTCACCTGTTGGAGGTTGCGGCAAAAGTCTGATATTTACTCTTTCAGTCGTCACGGCATATTGAACGTTAATATCATATTGCAATTCATTCAAATTTCTATTCGCCATAACAGCTTGACTGCCGATAAGTCGAACATCATCAGTAATTTTTGCAATTTTCGCCCGCAATTTGTCAGCCGTGATTGTTTCGGGATAATTCATTAAATCCGCCGCGTAGTCGTCGCGTTCCAAAATTTCGGTGTTTAATCTGTCAATTTGTTTGTACGTGAATAAAAGTTTGTCGCCGTCAGGATTTTTAGCCGTCCAATATTCCGGCGTGGCGCGTTCGTCTTCAATTTCAATACCTGCGGCAAATGTTTTATTGTTCATTAAAAATATCAGCAGAAAAACTGCAAAAAAAATTTGGTATTTCATTTTTTTATTCTCCTGTCTGTTTAGCTTATTATATTTTGGTAACTGCTACTGACAATTTATTTTTTAATTTTTTAATGCATTGTTGAATAATTTTATTTTAAGTTTTTTTTATCTTTTAACGTACTTTTTCTTTGTCTTGTCAAAGAAAAAGTACCAAAAAGAAAGACGCTTTTAGCGGTGCTGTTTTTTCGTCCTCGAAAAAAACGCACCGAGCAAATGCTCTTATTCATCGCATTTGCAAGGCGCACGTCCTGTGCGCCATCTTAGTTCTTCGTTCTTAGTCTGCAAAAATTTATTTGATAATCATCAGCTACAACACTACAACACTACCACACTACACCACTACAAAGAAGGTAAAAAAATAAACGCTGTAAAGGCGTTAAATCTTTGAATGAAAATCTACAATATCAGTATATTTGATTAGCCTTAGCGTTTTTTCTTTGGCGAAATGATGATATAGCGGTAAGGGTCTTCACCTGCGCTGTGAGTTTCAACCTTTGTACTGTCCTGCAACGCAGTATGAATAACTTTGCGTTCACTGCGGCTCATTGGCTCCAGTTTAACATCTTGATGAGTACGAACTGCGCGTTCAGCAACGCTTTTAGCCAATTTCTTTAAAGCAGTGGCGCGGCGACTGCGATAATTTTCAACGTCCAAAACGAAATAAACGCGCTCTTCTGAATCATGAACATTTGCTGACAAATTTGTAAGATATTGCAAGGCGTCTAAAGTTTGCCCGTGCTTTCCAATTAAAACGCCTAAATCTTTGCCGACCAAATCTAAAACGACTTCAGAATCATTTTCAACAACGTTTACGGTAACTTCAATTTTCATGGCGGAGAAAACTTCAGTTAAAAATTTTTGCGCTGTAGCGATAACGGCGTCTTTATCAAAAGTGGATTTAACTTCTTCATTCGTAACATTTTCGGGAACGAGTTCAACTTTTTTTGCAATTTCCGCAGGTTCAATTTTGGTTTCTTCAAGTACGGGTTCAATTTTTTCTTCGACTTCAGTTTTAAAATTTTCAACAGGTGTGGGAATTTCAGTTTTAACCTCTTCAGTAATTTCAGGTTTAACTTCTTCGGTAACTTCTTTAAGAGTGACTTTAATTTTGGCGGGCTTTGCGCCGAATCCAAAGAAACCTTTGGACGGATTTTCTAAAATTTCATAATCAACATTTTCGGCAGCCACGCCTAGTTCTTCAAGTGCCGCGCTTAGTGCGTCCTCCACAGTCTTACCTGTTGTTTCAATTACTTTAGCCATTGTTAAGCCTTCTCCTTTTCAGAATTTGAGTTTTTATTTCTGTAAATTAAAAGTTGCTGAATAATTTGAACTACGTTTTGAGTTGTCCAATAAAGTACAAGCCCCGCCGGAAGATTTATGCTGATAAATCCCATGAACAGCGGGAAGAAAATCATCATTATTTTTGTTTGCTGATTTACTTCGACGGTTGAAATTTTTTGCATTAAAAAAGTTGTACCGGCGGCAAGTAACGGCAAAATATACAAAGGATCTGTTTCTGATAAATTCGGTACCCACAAAAATGAAGGCGCGCTCCCGCCGTAATCGAAACTGAAAAATGTATAATACATTGCCATTAAAATTGGCATTTGAATTAACATCGGCAGACAGCCTGCCAATGGATTAACGCCCGCTTCTTGATAAAGCTGGAGCATTTTTTGTTGCAAAAGTTGCGGGTTATCCTTGTGCTTTTCCTGTAATTTTTTCAATTTCGGTGCAATTTCCTGCATACCTTTCATTGACTCAATTTGCTTTTTTGTCAGCGGGTATAACAAAGTTTTTATGATAACCGTTAAAATAATAATCGCCAAGCCGTAACTGCCGACGCCGAATTTTTCGAGTATGGAATAAAGCGCAGTTAAAACTGCCGTGAATAAATCTGTTATCGGCGAGAAAAGGCTCACCAAGAAAAAAGGTTCTTCCAAATTTTCACTTCCTATTTTAATTTTTATTTTTTATTAAAAATTTATGCAAATAAAATAATTCAAGGAACGGGATCATAACCGCCCTTGCAAAATGGTTGACAGCGCAAAATTCTTTTTATGGTTAAAAAAGAGCCGCGCCGCCAGCCGTATTTTTGTAGAGCTTCAACGGCGTATGCCGAACATGTGGGGAAAAATCTGCAGGTTGGCGGTTTAAGCGGCGATAACCATTTTTGGTAAAATCGAACTGCCGCAATTAAAAATTTTGTCATAGTTAATCAATCCAAATTTTGGCGCGTTTGCAAAGATCGCAAAAAGATTTTATTGCAACTTCGCATTTTGCCTCAACAAGATTTTTTCTGCCCATGAGAATAATAGCGCAATTCGGCTTAATGTTATGCTGATTCAGCCTGTAAGCTTCGCGCAGGAGCCTTTTAACGCGGTTACGCACAACGGCGCAACCCAATTTTTTACCGGCGGCGAATCCTACTTTGCCGCGCAAATTTTCATCTTCCAAAATGTAAATTACAATTTCGCGGTTGGCAAGCGAACGCCCTTTTGAATAGACTTTGTTAAATTCACGCTTGCCACGAAAAATTTTATTTCTGCCGAGTTCAAACATAAAAACCTCCGCATAACAAGAAAAAAAGGTCACTGTATTAGTGACCTGCGCGTTTTCTTATGCTGTAAGCACTTTTCTTCCGCGTTGACGACGCCTTTTAATGACTTGGCGACCGCCCAAAGTCTTCATACGTTCACGAAATCCATGTGTTTTTTTGCGCCAACTGGAATTCGGTTGAAATGTTCTCTTCAAACAGGACACCTCCTGATAAAAATCAAAAATAAACCTCTTGCCGAATGGCAACATATAAATTATAACGGCGTACGGCGTCTCTGTCAAGAAATTATTTTATTATACTTTTTATTTTTTTTGAAATTTGATATAATTTTATCGAGGCGATTTTGATGAAAGACAATTCAATGAATCTTTTTGAGTCAGTAGAAAAAATTCCGCTCAACAGCCTTTTTGTCGTACACAATTCAACTGTTAAAAAAATGAAAGTCTCAGAAATTTTTGACGCCAAACGCTACAAAGATTTAAAAGCCGTCAGCTATGTTTCTTCGCCGAAATTTTTTGCCGAGACTGTAAAAAATTTTCAATCTGTAATTTTTATTTTGGGAATTGATAATGTTGACGTATTAAATAAATTTAGTGACGGTTTCAGCGCACTTTTTAACAGCGAAGAAAATGTAAAATTTTTTAACGAGTTGCCGGACGAAACTAAAAATCTTGTCGTCGATGACAAAATTAAAATTCGCTACGGTAAGTCCGGCGTTATGATTCACGATAAAATTTATTTGCTGTCTAACGAAGAAACCGGCGATTATCGCGTTATAATCGGCTCTGCAAATTTCAGCACTTCCGCTTTTAATTCTGAAAATCTCAATTTTGAAAACATTCGTATTGACGATTCAAAAAATCTCTACGAAATTTATTTGGAACGTTTCAATTTTTTGATTAAACAAACTGAAGATTATATTCCCGACCTTTGCCGCAAGTATTACAAGGAAAGTAAAACTATTGTAACGGTTACGCCGGAAACTAATTTTCAAATGTTTATGGAGAAAATTCAAAATCAAAATTTTGCATTGGTTGTTAATGAAGAACAAATGGAAATCGCCCAAAAATTCGCCGCGCAACGTGAAAATGAAAAAATTGAACTCGATAAATCTAAACGACTTATAGAAGTTTTACTTGAAAAGAAAAATAAAGACGGCGTTTTCAAATTAAAATCGCCCGACGTTATCTTGAGCAAGAAAAGCACTATTCAGGAAATTTATCACCGCACTTACAAACGCAAAAATAAAGCTGAAGAAGATATTAGAGAATTGTTGCTGATGGATAAAAATACCTACGCGCTTTACAAAAAAATTTCTGACGCAAATGAACTTTTGATTTATTCACAGCCGATTGAAACTTCACAAATTAAAAAGACGCTTGAAAAAATTAATGCTTTTACGCAGGCGTATTTTGATTTTGCCGTGTCTCCGAATATTGAAATTTCTTCAAAGATTTATGAGTTGATTTTATATGCATTTACCGCGCCGTTTATTTGGAAAATTCGCCAAAAGTGCGCTATGACTTACGATAAATCTTCAGTTGCCGATATTCCGATGTTTTGTATTTTGGGCGGCGTCCGTGAATCCGGCAAAACTACCGCGCTAAGATTTGCGGCAAAACTTTTGGGGCAAATTGACGGAAAACAAATTTTTGACTATTCACGGGAACTTGACACCGCCGGAATTATTTTTCGTATGATTACAGAAAATAATTCAATGCCGATTTTCGCAGATGAAATCAGTTTGAATTTTTTCAAGCGCAGTCATTCCGCACAAAAAGGCGAAGAAATGATTAAAAGTCTTGCAAATGAAATTCCGCACGAACCGGCAGGAACTTTAATTGGCACAACGAATTTATCAGAGTTTTCTTCGAGTGGGCAAATTATGCGGCGAATTTATTATTTGGAAGTCAGCAGTATGTTTAATTCCAAGAAAAAACGCGCGTCTGTAGAATATTTGCGAAGCATTCACGAAGATTTAGATGATTCGCTTTTCAAGGATTTTACATATAGATTTTCACGCGCAATTTGCGATAACGAAGAACTTTTTAACATTGAAGATTTTCTAATATTGACGCGCAAAATTTTTCTAAACTACTACGAAGAAAGCGGCGTTAAAGTTCCAAAATATTTTCCACGCCAAATTTTCAGCGATTACGATAACAGAAAAGTTAAAACGTGGAAGGAGTTATTTAAAGCCAACAGGAATTTCTTTATTGACACAGGCGAAAAAATTCAAGTGAATATTGATGAAATTTTCAAAAATTCTCCAAATGTAAAAACTCAAAAAGATCGACTGATAAATTTTCTTGATGAAAATTGCATTGCGTCAGATTTTGGAATTGGAGTAAATTGGTTTCTAAAAAAAGCCGAATTTTATAAATTTATAGATTATCAACCAACATTTTTGGAAAAATTTAAAAATCTTTTAAAATAGGAGTGATTTATTTGATAACGCCTGAATTTTTGGCGAGAATCAACGAATTGGCGAGGAAAAAGCGAACGACAGGACTTTCTGAAGATGAAGCCGTTGAACAAAAAAAACTTTACGATGTTTATTTGGCGGCAATACGCGGGCAAGTGACAGGCTTGCTTGAAAGTATAGAGTTCGTTGACGAACCGCCGAAAACTCAAAAAAAAACACAATAATACAAAAAAAATTAATTTGGAGCGTGTAATTCACTGATGAAAAATTTTAATGTTGGATTTATTGGCGGCGGCGCACTTGCCGAATCCGTCATCAAAGGTATTTCAAAAAATCTTTTTGCGGCTGAAAAAATTTTTGTTGCCGAAAAAATTCCTGCGCGTAGAGATTATTTAATTGAAAAATATTCAATCAACGTGGCGGCAGATTTTGCAAATTTCGCAGATAAAATTAATTTGCTGATAGTAGCAGTCAAGCCGAAAGATTTGGACGCGGCACTCTCAGAAGTTCAAAAAAATATCACGGCGACAACTTTGGTAATGTCAGTGGTTGCCGGTTGCAAACTTTCAAAACTTGAAAGTTATTTGCCGAATCAAAAAATTATTCGCATTATGCCGAATGTTGCAGTTTTGGTTGAAGAAGGAATGATGGCGTACGCGGCGGGCAAAAATGCAACTGCCGAAGATATGGAAATTGCGAAAAAATTTTGGTCGGCGATTGGGCGCACTGTTGAAGTTGACGAAAAATTAATGGACGCTGTAACAGGTTTAAGCGGTTCCGGCCCGGCATATGCATTTTTGATGATTGACGCACTTGCAGACGGCGGAGTTGCGGCGGGTCTTCCCAGAAATTACGCTATTGAACTTGCGGCGCAAACTTTACTCGGCGCGGCTAAAATGGTACTTGAAACAGGCGAACATCCCGACGTACTGCGCGACAGAGTTACAAGCCCTGCCGGTACCACTATTGAAGGTATTCGTATTTTGGAAAAAAATAATTTCCGCAGTGCATTAATTGAGGCGGTTATTTCTGCCACAGAAAAATCTAAAGATTTAGGGAAGTAGTGGTGTAGTGTGGTAGTTGGGTAGTGTGATAGTTGGGTAGTTTTGAAAAATTCAAGTTTAAAATTTTGCGTGATTTATTTTTTGAAATTTACTTTTATTTTTAAAAGAAAAGAAAAAAAATTGAACAGGTTGCACAGTTTTTTTACTAGGTCGTGTTGAGAAATTAATTGAAAATGCTGATTCACGAAAAAAATTTTGTTCGATGAAAACGAAAAAACAGCACCGCAAAAAGCGTCTTTCTTGCAAATGCGAGGAGTACGAGCATTTGCTGTACTTGCAAATTCGACGAATAGGAGGATTTGCTCTCTGACAAGACAAAGAAAAAGTACTTTAAATAAGAAAAGAAGTTTTAAAAACAGATTTATTCAAAAGCACCTAACCACTAACGATCTAATCATTAAAAAGGGAGCGAATATATTGTCAGCAAAAATTTTGTATGGAAAAGAATTTGCCGCGCAAATAAAAGAATCTGCGCGAATTGAAATTGAAAAAATTAAAAATAAATTTAACGTAACGCCGGGACTTGCCGTTATAATCGTCGGCGAAAATCCCGCGTCTCAAGTTTATGTTCGCAATAAACATAAATCTTGCGAAGAACTCGGAATTAAATCTGTAGTCGTCGAAATGCCGGAAAGTACAACGAAAAAAGAACTTTTGGCGAAAATTGACGAACTCAACGCCGATAAAACTATTCATGGAATTTTGGTACAACTGCCGCTGCCAAATGCAATTAAATCATATTCTGATGAAATTTTGAACAGAATCGACCCGATGAAAGATGTTGACGGTTTCCACCCGATGAACGTCGGCAAATTGGTAACGGGAACGCCCGCGCTTGTACCTTGCACGCCCGCAGGCTGTATCGAAATGTTAGACTTGGCAGGAATCCCGATTGACGGCAAACACGCCGTTATAATTGGGCGCAGTAATATAGTCGGTAAACCAATGTTACATTTGTTAATGGCGCGTCATGCTACGGTTACAGTATGCCATTCGCACACAAAGCACCTTGCCGAAATTACACGCGAAGCAGATATTTTGGTTGCGGCAATGGGCAAGCCGCAATTTGTAAAAGCAGATATGATTAAACCGGGCGCGGTCGTTATCGACGTTGGAATAAATCGCATTGAGCCGAAAAAATTAGTTGGAGACGTAGATTTTGAAGCGGCGGTTGAAGTGGCAAGCGCAATAACGCCTGTACCGGGCGGCGTCGGACTTTTAACAGTTGCAATGCTGATGAAAAATGTTGTAACCGCCGTGAAATTGCAAATTGGAGCTTAAGAAATGTTTCTTGTAGCTGTAGCGGGAATTTTGGCGTTGATTCTGTTTTTGGGAATAATCAGCGTCAATTTTTTATGGACGGGCGAAAATAAAAAACGGCTGTCAAAAATTATCGTTAATATAAATCTGCTGATGATTTTAATAATTTTCGGCGGCTTTTTACTTCGCAAATTTATTCCAAATTCAGTTGTTGAAATTTTGGGAAGTGTCGCCACAGTTTTTTTGCTGACACAATTAATTTGCGGCGTGTTGGTAGTAATTGCGCTGATTGTGCGAAAATTTCACAAGCCGACGCCTTACAATGAAGAACGGCGAAAAGCATTAAAATGCGGCTTAATTTATCCGCTAATGGGGCTTGCAGTTTCACTTTACGGCAACAGAATCGAACGCCTTAAAATTGTTGACAATTTTTTCAACATACCGATAAAAAATTTGCCGCCTGAATTGAACGGCTTTACAATCGCTCAAATTTCCGATGTGCATTTGGGCGCGTATTTTTCGCTTGAAAGACTTGAACAACTTTTAGAAAGAATCGCAGTTGCAAAGCCGGATATTTTGGCGATAACCGGCGACATTTTCGACGACAATTCACTAAATGACGCGGCAATTAAATTAGTTGACAGCTATTGCGACAGGTTTAAATACGGGATTTATTATTGTCACGGCAACCACGAACATTTCAGAGGTATTCAGCACATTGAAGAGCAACTTGCAAAAACTAAAATTCATTGGCTTGAAAATGAATCGGCGAATGTTATTTCAAATTTGTATATTGCGGGCGTCGATTATCCGCCTGCGGCACCTGTTATGAAAAGCGGCGGGCGCGGCGAAAAGGACGAACTTTTTTATAATCAGATGAAAAGTTATCTTGAACAATCGCTGAAAAATATTCCCTACGATTCAAATGTAATTTTGTTGGCGCATCACCCTGAATTTTTTGATTACGCAATACCGAAAAATATACCGCTGACATTGACGGGACACACGCACGGGGCGCAAGTTTGGGGCTTGCATTTGCTGGAGGTTTTCAAATATACACGCGGAATGTATCAAAATGACAACTGCTATTGCTATGTTCATTCAGGTTGCGGCAGTTGGTTTTGTTTCAGATTGTTTACTCCGCCGGAAGTTGCCTATTTTACTTTGAATGTTCAATAAAAAAAATAAGCTCGTCGAAAAGGCGGGCTTTTTTAGTGTGTTAGTGCTGTAGTTAATTGTTGCTGATTTATCTGGGACGTGTTAGTAAACTTTTTTTAATTTTTTAAAATGTACTTTATTTTTGCATTGCGAAAATGGTAGCTAGTGGCTAGGGAGTGTTGGTAAACTCTTTTTTATATATTTTTTTATAATTAAATGTACTTTTTCTTTGTCTTGTCAAAATTACTCGTCGCCTTTGCAAGTACAGCAAATGCTCGTACTCCTCGCATTTGCAAGGTTTTTCGCGTTTAGCGCGGTAAAAATTCCAGCCGTTTAGCCGCGTCATACCTTTTACACCACTTTTAATAACAGGCAAAAACAGAGACGGGGCGCGGGTAAACTGACAAAAAGAAAATTGCTAAGGGTTGAGAAATTCCAACTTGCTAATTTTTT
>CAJOGS010000010.1 GCA_905234045.1 uncultured Selenomonadaceae bacterium
TCTTTTCAATTTACTTTCCCTCCACATATCTAAAAAATTTATCTTCAACCTAACTTATTTTCGTCATTTTTTTTGTCTAAATTTCGTGGAGCATTATATTCAGTAGAAGATATTTTCTCAAAAATAAATTGATCTACTTTAAAAAATCTGTGAGAAAGATCATTAATGTTGATTAGTGAAGTACAACCTTTAAAGATATTATCCCCAACGTATTTTAAAGAATTTGGCAGAAAAACTTCTTTTAAACTTTTGCACCAATAAAAAGCCTCAGTACCAATTTTGGTTACGCCTTCAGGTACTGTTATCTTAATTAAACTGCTGCACTCCCAAAAAGTCAACTTACTAATTTGAGTCATACTGGATGGAATATTAATATCTGTCAAGCCCATGCAATGAGAAAAAGCACACTCGCCAATTTCGGTTACGCCTTCGGGAATTTTTATATCTATCAAGCTTTTGCAACATGAAAAAGCGTTCTTGCCAATTTTAGTTAATGAGTTTGGTAAAACAATTTTCTTAAGATTATAGCACAAGTCAAATGTAGAATTGCCAATTCTATCAATATCTCCAAGAATAACAGCCTCAGTTAAATTATCACACTGATAAAAACTATAATTACCAATTTTTGTTACAGACTTTGGAATAACAATCTTTTCTAAATTATGCAAACAGGCAAAAGCATATTTTCCTATTGAAGTTACAGTATCAGGAATGTTGATTTCACTTAAAAAGTAACCAATATTAAAAGCTCGACCGCCAATTTCTGTTACAGTAAAATTATCAACGTTAGCGGGAATGGTAATTTTTGTATCATTACCGTTAAACGAATAAAGTTTAATTTCAGTAGGAGATATTTTTTGATAAATGAATTGATTTACTTTAAAAAATCTATGTGAAGGATCATTAAGGTTGATTAGTGAAGTGCAACCTCTAAAAATATTATCCCCAACGTATTTTAAAGAATTTGGCAGAAAAACTTCTTTTAAACTTTTGCAACCTTCAAAAGCCTCAGTACCAATTTTGGTTACGCCTTCAGAAATTTTAAGATCAGTCAAACTAGTACACCAAGAAAAGGCCCACTCATCAATTTTTTGTATGGACTTAGGAATAACGAGCTTTTGAAATTCATCGCAAAATAGAAAAGCCTTTTGGCCAATTTCCTTCACACCTTCTGAAATTACAATCTCTTTCATACTCTGGCAGTTCTTAAAAGCCTCTTCGCCAATTTTACTAACCGAATAGGGAATTTTTATTTTTTCTAAACTCCTGCAACCAGAAAAAGCATTGTTTTCAATTTTAGTTACTGAATCTGGTATATCAATCGCAATCAAACTCCTGCAACAAGAAAAAGCAGATTTGCTAATTTTCGTTATACCTCTTGGAATGTTAATTTTAGTTAAGCTAACGCATTGATTAAAAGCACGCTCACCAATTTCCATTACCGACGCTGGAATATTAATCTCTGACACGTGATTGCAATCATAAAAAGCCCTATTGCCAATTTCTGTTACAGTGAAGTTATCAACTTTAGAAGGAATAGTAATTTTAGTATCAGTACCGATGAAAGAATAAAGTTTAATTTCAGTAGAAGATATTTTTTCAAAAATGAATTGATCTACTTTAAAAAATCTATGAGAAAGATCATTAAGGTTGATTAGTGAAGTGCAACCTCTAAAAATATTATCCCCAACGTTTTCTAAAGAAGCCGGAAGAATAATATCCTTTAAGCTGCTGCAGTTCCCAAAAGCCTCGTCCCAAATTTGAGTTACACCTTCTGGAATGGTTATCTTTTTTAAGCGTTCGCAACCATCAAAAGCATTGCCGTAAATAAATTTTACACTTGCTGGAATATTAATCTCTGACACGTGATTGCAATCATAAAAAGCCCCCCATTCAATTTCGGTTACAAATAAGTTGCCTATCATCGTGGGAATATTAACTTTTGTATTATTTCCAGTATATCTAAGGATACTAATATCATCACCGTTACTATAAACGTCCAAATCATTAAATAAATTTTCATCAGATTTATCGAGAATTACTTTAGACATTTTATACACCGCCTTAAATTAGCAAAATTTTTAAAAATAATATCAAAGCAAGAAATTACTTTATTTTTAATGAATGAGACCTCAAAATGTTTCTGTTGGGAATTGTGTACGCTGAATTTTTAAACTCAACAAATAATTTAGGGTAGTGTAAATTTTTTAGTTGTTAAATCTGCAACTTGTTCATTCAAATTTTTCAGCGAATCAATTATAAAATTTAAATCTTTTTCGGAAATTAAAATTTTTCTGTCAGCTTCATTTCTTTCTTTCATAATTTCCAAATTTTTTTGTTGCCAATATTTTGTGCAAACTTTTTCAGTTAATGATGTAATCCAGAAATAGAAATTATATTTAGTAGGGCGCGGCTTGTCTCCGCTGTACCAATCGTTACTTATGTAGTAAGTTTCACCCTCACAGATGACAGCCAATTTGCTTGAGCCTTCAAATTGCTTTTCAATATCAGACTGAACAACAAATTCTTCAACCGGACAGTAATAACGCGGCTTGCTTTTGTAATACATCGTAAGTCCTTTTTTGCGAAGAACACCGCCTAAAGGATTCATAACGCACGGCGGAATTTCTGAACCGAAAATTATTTGTGAATCGCAGTAAGTTTTATCGTTCAAATTTTCTACAATTTCCTTATTTATCAAACCGCAATCTGCAAGCATTGTAAAAGCTTTTTCAACAAAATTAATATTGTTGCCGCGTTCAGCACGTGTTGCCGGTTGAGGAATTAACAAGGCAATTTCACTCATTCTTTTTTTCCACTCTTGACGATCCGTTGGAAAATTCGGAAGGTCAGTATCACTCCAAGTCGTCATCATAATTCTCACTCTTTTCTGTTGTTTGTTGAAATTTTTCAAATTTAGCCAGTAATTCTTTTTCCATTTTCAAATCTCCTTCGCATTTAAAAATTTTCAGATACGATTAAAAAATCTTTCATTTTGCTTGATACCTCAATTTGTTTTTATGAGCCTATTTTACAAAAATGAGAGGTGAGAAAATATAAAAATAAACCGTCGATATGCGTTTTAGGATATGAAGGATAAAAATTTTTTAGCGCGTATTTATCAATAAAATTAAAAACCTCTCACTGTAAAAGCGGTGAGAGGTTCAATTTTTTTCTATGTAATTATTCTTCGTCTGAAATTAATTTTTCCAATTCGTGGATAGAATGAAGCGCGTCATGAATTACTTTGGTAGACAATTCATCTTGTGTAAAAGCTCGGCGCACTTTCATAATCAGTCCAAAATTTTCTATACTAAACCACAGCGACACATTTAATTTTTCCATTTTAGTTTTAAGGTATTCTCTAACGTCTTGAGGCGTCCGCAAAATTTCAAATGTTGGATTTTCGCCAAAAATAAATTCAATATCTTCAGCACTCCAACTTTTATCTATGTAGGCGCATTTGAGATTTTCACAAGGTTCACAAATATTCTTACCAATCGTTTTAATCGAATCATGAATAACAATTTCTCTTAAGCTACTGCACCCCTCAAAAGCATGATCTCCAATATATGTTACGCTTTCTGGAATAACAATATTTGTCAAATCATAACACCCAGAAAAAGCCTCCTTGCCAATTTCTGTTACTCCTTCAGGAATAACAATTTCAATTAAACTATCGCAATCATGAAAAGCACGTTCGCCAATAACTTTCACACTATTTGGTATTTTAATGATAAAATTTTCACAACTAATGTTAGTGTAGCAATGATGAAAAGCCCATTTACCAATATTGGTTACGGGTAAATATCCAATAATAAATTTAGGTATAATCACATAATAGTTGTAGTCGTCGTCAGATTTAATATAATTACTGTGAATTATATCTATATCCCCGATCAATGTATCTACAAGATGAGAGTGGATAATAATATTACTATCATTTACTATCTCACAGAAAAATTCCCCATCTATTAAAAATCTTTCTGAATCTATTTGTTGATTGATTAAGCCGAAGCAACGGCTGAAAGCTCCACCACCGATTTTTATTGCAGTGTCTGGAATTTTTAACGATTTTAAACCACTACAACCGGAAAAAGCCAATTCGCCAATTTCTATTACATTTGGTGGTATTATAATACTCTCTAAGCTACTGCAACAATAAAATGCACCCTCGCCAATCTTTGTTACACTGTCTGGGATTAAAATGCCTTTTAAGCTACTGCACCCAGAAAAAGCATAATCGCCAATTTCTGTTACTCCTTCGGGAATAACAATCTCTGTTAAGCTACTGCAACCATAAAAAGCACTCTCGCCAATTTCTGTTACTCCTTCAGGAATAACAATTTCAATTAAACTATCGCAATCATCAAAAGCATCATTGCCTATTTCTGTTACGGGCAAACCGTCTATCATTTCAGGAATAACAAATTTTGTATTTGAGCCAAAGTACTTTGTTATAGTAACTCCGTTGCCGGTATAATTAATTCTGTATTTTAAATCTCCCATTTCTTTTTCTTGTAAATTACTAAAAATACAGCACCCAGCAAAAGCATCCCAGCCAATTTTTGTTACAGAATCAGGAATAACAATGCTAGTTAAGTCAATACAACCTAAAAAAGCCTCCTTGCCAATTTTTGTCACTCCTTCAGGAATAACAATGCTAGTTAAGTTACGGTAAAAAATAAAAGCACGCTCACCAATATTTGTGACTGGTAAATTATTTATCGTCGAAGGAATAATAACTTGTGAATCCGAGCCAACATATTTTGTTATAATAATTCCGTCGCCAGTATAATTAATCTCGTACCGAAAATCGCTTGCTGGATTTTCAATAATGTTTTTATTCTTCCAACGTTTTCTGCAAGCCTCTTTGGCTTTCAATTCCAGCCACTGATAAAATTTGTCTTTAGTTGGACGCGCTGTATATTTATCATACCAATCATTAGAAATGTAGTATATGGTATTTTTACATTTAACGCCCAATATAGTTTTTTCCGAGTAGTACCGCAAGTGACCACCATTGTCAAACGTTGAAAGACTTTGATGCCGTAATATACCTTCATAAGGATTCATTACAATGCCAAAATAAGAATCACACTCCCATTTGTTACTTAAGAAATCGATATTTTCTTGCGTGATAAGCCCGCAATCTTTAAAAAATATTAACGCAGGAATTATAAACGGATTGATATTATCTCCTTGTTTAGGAAGACCTTTTTTAACTTCCGCCAAACGTTTTTTCAGATCGTCCGCATCGACAGGAAAATTTTGCTCGTCTGTATCACTGACAATAAAACATTTAGCTTTTCTGCCACTGGCCATAATCTAACCTCCAATCATTAATTATATTGACAAATACGTGCTAAAAATTTTTTATCCTTCATATCAAAACAGTCATAACAAAAGGCTATTGAGCTATTATCAGCATTAAATATTCGGTAAGATATATTTGCCAAATAAATGGAGGTGTTATTTTGAAAAGAAATTTTATTGATAGTATTATTTTTGTATGTTCCGGCAATACTTGCCGCTCGCCAATGGCAAAATATATAATGAAAAAATTACTAGCCGACAAAGGATTATCTGACAAAATAACTGTTGATTCTGCCGGTTGCAACACTTTGGGTGGCGTACATATGAATAGCAGAGCTCAAACAGTTTTGGAAGAAAATAAAATTCCATTCGATGAGCATATTTCCAAGCCGTTTACTTCCCAAGAATATGGGAAATTTAAATGCGTCATTGCACTGGATAAATATATGCTTGAAAAAGCAATAGAAATATCAAGCGGCGATCCTGAAAAGAAAATTCGCCTTTTTAAAACTGCTGACGGTCAAGAAATGAATATTGATGACCCTTTTGGTGCTGAAGATTTAAAACAAGCTTATAACAGAGCATATAAAGAAATTTACGTTGGTTGCGAATCACTTTTGCAAGAAATATCTTAAAAATAAAATTAAGCCCATAGCGGGCTTTTTTTGTTGAATGATATTAACTTTAACTTTGCCAAAATTCGCCGGTTAAAATATCAACGCAGGAAAGATAGCCTTCTTTATTTTGAGAGAAAACGCCTTTGGCTTCGGTATCAAGCAGCAAGATATTTTTCTGTGAGATTCTTACCGGCTTAAGAGTATTTAACTCTGAAAATTGCGGTAAACATTGATTTCTAACTTTTATGGGGCTTTTGTGTCCAACAACAAATACCGCGTCACCGTCATAATCTTTATAAAAATTGTTATTTCCCTTTACAAAATCTTCTTTTGTTTGCCTATCAATCGACTTGTTTGGATTAATACCTGCATGGCAGAAAATGTAATATCTGCCGTTAATTTTCAATTTGTAGCAGTAGGACAGGTTATTAATAAAATCGTGAATTTTCCTTACAAGCGCGGGTTCTTTATGTGAGGCATTATACAATTCCCGTGCCGCGTCAGACCATCTTTCATTAACAATATTCGGGTTTCCGTAGTCAAACGCATCCAGAAACATATAATCCACATTTCCGAGCAAAAATATAATATTCTTATTTTTATTTTGCTCCATGATCCAGCGCAAAACATTTAAATTTTGATCTCCGCCTTCAACGTAATCGCCGAGAAAAATTACTAAATCATCAGCTGTAACCGAAATTTTTTCCCAAAGTGAAATCAATTTGTCAAAACAACCGTGAATGTCTCCAATAGCTAAAATCCGTTTATATGGCGTGTCGTTTGCCGCAGGAATTAAATCCGTGCAATTGCTTAGAAAATTTCTTTCTTCCATTTTATACACTCCTTAAACATTATATTGACATTATACTATTGAAAATATAATTCAAGTTTTTCTCCTTTTCTAAAGATTGTTGGTAAAGTTCAGCAGATTTTTTCTTATCAATATTTTTATAAAGGTAAGCTATTTTTCGCATTCTTTCAATTTGAGTGCGAGGGTCAGAGGCGTCAGCAATTTTTTCATAAAGTTTAATTGCCGCCGCCTCATCTTTTTCAACTAAATTGCCGGCTGCGTAAAGTTCAGCAAGTTTTTCTGTGCAATAAATATAACCTTCAGCCGAAAAGCGTTCCAGCCATTCAATATATTTGTTTTTGTCTGGTGGAAACTTGCCAACGCCTTTAAGATAAATTTCTGCAACATTTCTAATGCCTACAATGGTTAAATAATTTTTTCCAGGAAGGTTTATCATCATTTCAAAATATTTAATCGCCTGTTCACCGTCTGCCTCAACGCCAAGTCCGTAACGATAAATTTCAGCAATGGAGCGTAAAGCGTCAATTCGACAGGTTATATTATATTTTTCATTTTCAGAAATTTTTTGTAGCCATTTAATGGCTTCATAACCGTCTTGAGCGATAATATTTCCTTTACAATAAATATCAGCAATCAAAGTTATTGCAAATTCTTCACCTTTTTTTGCACGTCGTTTGTAGCTTTTCAACGTTTTAATTTTTTCAGCGTCGAAATTGCCGCTTAAATACGCTTTAGCAATGTTAATGTAAAGCTGATCAAAAATATTATTGCAATGATTTTCCATTGCCAACAATTTTTTTAACCAAAATTGAGCCGCACTAAAATTTTTATTTGTACCCCAACCATAAATAAAAGATTCACCGAGCATAAAATTTAATTCGATTGAAGTACTATTTTTTGCCTTCATAAAAAGCAGATCGAAAATCTTGGTTGAATCTTCGTCGGAAATTTTTCCTTCGCTGATAAGTTCATGAGCCAGCTTTATTGATTCAAGATGTTTTGATTTAGAAAAATACAGCAACATTTTTACGCCTTTGCTAACGTCTTCATCTGCAAAGTATTCTTCAAATATCAGATTAAAAATAATTTTTGCAGTTTTGATATTACCTTTGGAAGCAATAGCAAATAATTTATCGACGGCAATTTTGTATTCAATTAAATTTCTTTCGGTGGCGTTGATTGAAATAATTTTTTCCAGTGCATTTACATTGCCATAATCTGCTGACTTATTGAAAAATTCCAGTGCAACTTCGGTATCAGGAAGAGCGTCCATTCCCTTTTTAAATAAAATCGTTGCTTGATTCAATTTTATTACTTCCTAACTTTGCCAAAATTCGCCGGTTAAAATATCTACGCATGAAATTTTCCCTTGTGAGCCGGTGTCCAGCATTAAAATATTTCTATCAGGAATTTTATATGGCTGAATTTTTATATTTTCCTCTTGAGTATTAGCGACTAAAAATTTTTCTCCGTATCCTAAATCAATCATTAAAGCGTTATTATTTGAATCGGGGATTTTTTCTATATAAAGTCTTTGAATCGGCGTATGTCCAATAATAATTGTTGCTTTGCCGTTGTAGCCTTCATCTTTATCAAGAAATTTTTTGCGCTCCCAAAGTAAATAAAAAATGTCTTGTTCATCGAGTGAAAAGCCTTCTTCAATGCCCGCGTGAACAAAAATATATTCTTTGCCGCCAATTTCTATTGAGTGGTAAATTGCAAGATTTGCGACGAAATTAATTATTTCGGCTAAAACCGCTGGATTTTCAATTTTTTTTAATCCGTCCAATGTATTTTTACCGCCGTTATATAACCAATCATTTGGATTAGCTTTTCTGAAAAAAGTACTCGTCATCATTTGCTCATGGTTTCCGCAAAGGCAGATAATATTTTCTTCGTGGCTTTTTTTCATAAGCCATTGAAGTACTTCAGCGGATTGTTTGCCACGATCAATATAATCACCGAGAAAAATAACTAAATCATCAGCTGTAACCGAAATTTTTTCCCACATCGAAATAAATTCGTCAAATTTTCCGTGAATATCTCCAATAACTAAAATTCTTTTGTATTGCGTGTCATTTACCGGCGGCGTTAATTCGTTCGCTCTATCTATAAAATTTTTTTCCAAAAAAATACCTCCATTCAATTTAAACTTCAAATTTCTCAAGATGTTTTCTGTTTAGATTTTTAAAACTCCTTTTTATGATTAAATCATGCGTATAATAAATTAATAAAATAAAATTAGGTAACAAAATAGAAAAATAAATTTGACAAAACAACCCACCGTTTTTTAGACGGTGGGCGTTTAGTTTTCGGAATTTTTTTTAAGTTAATTCGTTGAAGTTATCAGCCGTCAATTCTTCTTCCAATGTGTCAGATAATTCTTCCAAGCGTTTTTTTGCGTCATCATTTCCATTTTCAGCGCATTTTTTATACCAGTATAAAGCCTGCTGTCGATTCGGCTTGACACCGGCAAGCCCCTTATCGTAGATTTGGGCTATTTCAAATTTGGAATTTTGGATAGAGTAAAATTTGGAATTGAAGAAAAAGAAAAAATCCTTTTCTTCAGCTGAAACTTTTTTTAAATATTCGAGAGCTTTTTCGCCGTTTGGTTCAACTCCTGCCATGCCTTCAAGATAAATGTGGGCGGTTTCGTATAGAACTCTTAAGTCATCTACGTCATATTCTTCTTTTTGTGGGTATGTTAAATCGATAAATTTGTTTAAATATTCGAGAGCTTTTTCGCCGTTTGGTTCAATTCCTGCCTTGCCTTCAAGGTAAATGAGGGCGATTTCGTATAGAACGTTTAAATCATCTACGTCATATTCTTCTTTTTGTGGGTATGTTAAATCGATAAATTTGTTTAAATATTCGATGGCTTTTTCGCCGTCAGGTTCAACTCCTGCCTTGCCTTCAAGATAAATATCGGCAACACTTCTCAACGCATATGCTCTGAAGTAACGTGTTCTGTTTACATTATCTATAAAAACTTTGTGATAATATTCAATAGCTTTGTAGCCATCAGGAGCAATTTCGGCTTTACCCTTAAGATAAATTGAAACAATATATTCCAAAGCATTTCTACCCTCGTAAAAAGAGTCGGCGTCATCAAGTTCTATAATATTCTGAAAATATTCAATAGCCTTTTGAACGTCAGGAATAACGCCCGCCGTGCCTTCAAGATAAATATGCGCCGCCTCATGCATTGCGATAAGCATATCTCGAAAATGCGGTTTTCTGATATTAAAATCTTGCAAAACTTCGATCCAATATTTGCCACGATTAATAATTTCATTATAAATTTCAAGTGCCTTATAGCCATCCGCTTTAAATCTTCCGCAACCTTTATGGTAAAGTTCCGCCATATCAAATGGTGTACTTTCATCATCAAGCGCATCAAGTTTTTCATAAAATTCCATTACTTTATATCCGTCCGCTTTAATACCGTGTTCATTACAACGAAACATACGAGCTGCATAGATTAAACCTTGCTTATTGCCTTTGTCAGCGGCTTTTTGAAAATATTCCAATGCTTTTTTAGCGTCCATTTTTAATTCGTACTCGCCGTCGCGATAAAATTCGCCTAATTTAAGCAAAGCCAAATCGTCGTTGAATTCGGCAGCTTTATTCAAATATTCCAATCCTTTTTTTGATGATTTTTCAATACCGCATAAACCTTGAAAATAAATATTTGATAATTCGTATAAAGCACGCGCACGCGAATGCATTTGTTCAGGGTCTTCGTCTTTCGCAATTGCTTCCAGTTTTGGGATAACATCTTCAGGTCTGTATTTAATCATTTGTTCAAAATCTTCAGAAAGTGATTCTGCATCGGTATAAACTGTTTTGTTTTTGCCAGATATAATCATGTCAAATTCTCCTTTGCCATTATCAACCTAAAATTGATGAAAAATTTATCTTTCGGAAGTTCTCATTTTTTGCGCCACTCTTCCGCCTTTGATTTATCTTGCGGGATACCTTCGCCAAGTTCGTACATCCACATAATTTTTTTGACGGCTTCTTTATGATACGGAGTTTTGCCGCTTTCTAGCGAAAAAGTTTTTTCGTAAAAATTTAAGGCTTTCGCAAAATTTTGCCTTACTCCGTCGCCAAGAAAATAAGCGTCGGCAACTTTGTAAATTGCTTTCGGAATAAAGCGTACACTGTCATATTCTTCAATTTTTTCCAATCCTCCGGCAACTCTGTAGCTTTCAACCGTTTTCGTTGAGTCTTTAGTGCATCCTTCGCCGTTTTCACGCATTTTTGCCGCGTAATATCTTGCAACGCTGTTGAAACGCAGGGGAGCACCCAATTCACCAAAATTTTCCCTTGTCCAAGCAATTTTTGAGAAATTTTTAAAAGCCGTATTTAAATCCTGTTCAACGCCAATTCCGCGATAAATCATCAGCGTCATTTTTATTTTTGCCATGTTATAATCGTGTTGCGCCGCTTGACTGTACCATTTAAATGCCTCAGCATAATTTTGCTCGATGCCTTCCTCGCCAATGTAGTACATATCACCAATGAGTGACATTGCCTCAACTGAATCTTTTGCCGCCGCTTTTTTGTACCACTTCAGGGCTGTCACAAAATCATTTTTTTGAATAAATTTTTCTGCCATTTCTATCATTGTGTTTGTAGAAGTTTCTGCGATTTCTTTCAGCCAAAAATCTTCGCCGGTCATTTTGCTTATTTGTATTATTGCATATTCCGCATGGTCTTCGTCGAGTTTTGCAATCCATTTTTTAGCTTTTGAAATATCTTTTTCAGTTCCGCGCCCGCAAGCGTAATTTATCGCAGTTTCTTTGATTGAATCCTGTTTATTTAGACCAGGTTTAAGCAGTTCGGCTGAAAGTTTGAAGTATTTAAATTTTTCTTCAGCATTGTCCGTGCGAAAAGCTATAACTCTCATCGCGTTTGGGTCGCCGCCTTCGGCTCCGCGTTTGTACCATTCATCGGATTCTTCTTCATTTTTTTCAACGCCGATTCCATCGTAAAGTCTGCGTCCGACCTCTGTGCATGCCTCTGCGTTTCCGGCTTCTGCTGCCATTCGATAATATTTGTAAGCATTTTTCTTATTTTCTTCGCATTCATCTTTTGAAATCGTTTCTTCGTCTGAAATTGTTTCTTCGGCTAGTAAAATTTCCAAAAATTCTTCTTCAGAAAGTACATCTCCGACTTTATCTTCTTGCCTGCCTGATGATTTTTCATCGTAAAATTTTGCAATTTCCATCATTGCATTAACATCGCCGTTTTCTGCTAATTGAATTAAATTTTTTACGTCCATAATTTTTTTGCTCCTCTCAATTTTCGGCTAAAATTTTGCGGACACGCGCGGCAATTCTTCTGCGTTCCACAGCTTGCAGATACTCCATTGTACATTCATTATGGCGGCGTGTTTTAAATACGAATGTTCTTGCTAAAAAATTTATATTTTTAATGTAGTAAATATCATTGTACATGTCGTTGATAGTTTCCAAAATATAATTTAACAAGTCTTTATCATTTTTTTCGACCCCTTGACCTTGCTCACACATATCAACAATCTTTTCCATTGATTCTTCATCGCGGAAAGTTTCCACCAATTCTTTATACAAGGACATTGATTTTTCATAGTCTCTGATTTTTTCTTCACCGTTACGCAAAACTTCGGCAAATTCTTTCATTGCATCAAAATTTTTGGTTTCCGCAGATTTTCTCAGCCATTCAAAATATTTATCAAAATTTTCTTCGACTTGGTAAATTTTCGCCAATTTGTACATGCAGTCGCCGTCGCCAGCTTCTGCCCATTTTAACAATTTTTCTTTCATAATTGATTCCTCCAAAAATTTTTTTAGTTGGCGTTGTGGACTCGAAAGTTTTTTTGTCCGCATCCCCTTTCCGTGCTAAAGCAATTTGGGTAGAGTTATCCCTTGACCGCTAAGCCTCCATTCAAGGAAAATTTTTTTGCAAATGTAAATCAAATCTCGCGTCCAGATTTTTTTACATTTTATGAAATTTTCAAAGAACCTTAATTCATTCAAATTACATTAAAACTAAATTACTTCCTCGAAGTTTCAAAAATCATTTATTTTTTATGAGCCCATTTTACAAAATTGAGGAGTGCGAAAGTAGCAAAATAAATCAGCGATATGCGTTTTTTGATATGAAGAATAAAAAATTTTTAGCGCGTATTTATCAATAAATATATTGGATCAGATAACAAAGTTGGCACCTCCGAGTGTAAAAGATTTTGTGTAAGTTGATGTTTACTTGGCTTGTCGGCGCGATTAAGCATCGGACTTACACAAAACGATTTACACAGTCTAAAAAAAAGATTAAGCGGCGTTAGAATTGTTTAATCTAGCTAGAGCCTGTTCTAATTGATTTGTTAATTGTAATCGAAAATTTTGAGGTCCAATAATTTTTAGATAATCCAAATTTTGAATAAACCACTGATATGTTCCGTTATTGTTTGGAAGTTTTAGGACTGTTTGTAAATAAATTTCATTATTTGCAAATTTTTGTTTTAAACAATGTCTTGGAGCAGGATAATATCTTAGCGAAGAACCAAATTGCATTAACAAATCATGAAGAAAATCGCTTTTAAACTGAATGGTAACGTCTATCATATCAGTAACATCTGCAGTCATATTGAAATGTTCCGTCAAGTATTTTTCCGGTGAAAAAGTGCGTTCCGAATTTATAATATATCGGGTACATTCTTCGATCTCTTCTAACGGTGTAGCATCTTGATCAAGCACTTTCAAATCTCCAATGAGAGAAATTGGAAAATGTGTTAGGCGTTTATATTCATTGATTCCATCAGTATCATCATTTTTAGGATAGTGGACGACAATATAGCATTGGTCATCATTAAAGGTGGGGAAATAGGGAGACACAGTATAAATTTTGTCACGAGCAACTGATTTTTCTTCATCAGATTTAAAATTTTTCTTGATTTTTTGAAACTTCGGGGGAATATTCGGATTACTAAGAGATATAGGATCATAAAGTTTAAATTGGATTTTTTTACCGTTGATAATGGCATAGAGTATTTCTTGGAGAACAGGCATGGTCTGTCGGCTAGTTTTTCTGGTAGTTTCCCGGCAATACTGAATTTGCGTTTTAAAGAATTTATTAAAAGGTTCGTCAAGTATATTGATGAGATTTTCAAATTTCAGCATAATGTGCTTAGTTTCTTCCTTAGAGATCGATGGCGTGCGATAAAGAGTAGTAGCTATAAGAGCAAATTCTTCAGGAGTAAAGAGGCAATTTTTCCCGTTAACGTTTCCCCTAGCGTTATAATATCCGCGTTGTTTTTGCTTGCAAGTTCTAATATCGAAGAGTCCGCTTTGGTTCATATCGTGTACATGTCTTAAAACCGTTGTATTAAAGTCATTTTTCTTTTCTTTAATCTTTACGGTATAGTCCGGAAAAATTTCCTTTAAACGACTTTGAACCTCTTGCAAAATTTGCTTTGAATTTTTAGGATTTTCGTAGGTTGTTCTGCTTAAAATATCGATAATCAGCAAATCTTTTACAAAGTTTTCCGAGTGAAAAAATTTCTTAGCCATGCTATTTTCCCCCTATTACACTTTCAAAGAACCAATGTAACTATCTCAATTTTTACTATATTATTTCCACATACTTTTTAATTCTTCAATTTGAGTATTTAATTTATCAACTTTTAAATGCAGTGATTGTAAAGATTGAGCAATATATTCTAAATCATATGAAGGATCTATCGTTTTAAAAATATCATTTTCGTTTAAAGAATCTTCAGTGTTTTCTACCCATTGATTATTATCAGAATCCAAATTATTGTTGTTTTGATTTAAAGCCTCTTGGGCTTTTTGTGCCAACCATTTATAAAAAGCTTGTTTATTATTAGGATACCAGTCATTGCTAATAAAATACTGTTGTCCGTTACACTTCAGGTACATGGTACCTTTGGGGCGAAATCTTTGAAAACCATCGACACCTAAAGTATCAGTATCATTTTTAGGGAGACGTAATACCCCTTCATATTGGTTGCGTGGAAAATACAATTCAGGGTCAAAATTTTTACAAGCCCAACTACTTCTTAAAAAATTTATATTTTCTTCAGTAATCAGATTACAATCGTGCATTAACTTAAAAGCCGCATTATTGAAATCAATATTTATTCGAGTATTATGGTTGTGGGGGTCGTTGTTAATAAAACCCTTGATATAATTAAGTCTTTTATCCAACTCAGTTTGAGTAGCAGGAAAATTGGTGCTAGGATCATCTGTAAAAATCATTTTAAAATCCACCTTTCAGAAAACATTGTTAATTTCAAGTATTTTTTCTTCGGTGTTTCAACCCCGATGGTATTTTACCTAAGCCGCCGTCGGTCGCTGTACCAGATTCTCGGTCAATTTCTGACTTACTTAATCCCCATGATACCGGGATATTCTTAAAATTTATTTTATAATTTTTATAAGCATATATAATATATTTTAAAATTTTGTCAAGAGGTCAAGAAAAAATTTATATACGCATTTTTAAGAAGTTTTCAAACTTCTTTTTTTGTTCTTCGTTTGCGCTTTCTAACCATTTTGGCAAATGATTTAATATCCAGTATTCTAATGGCGTTCTATCATCGTTAAAATCCTGCTCGAACCATTGAGCGCACAAGTAATAACCCTTTCCATAGATTTTCAGTGGGTTTTTATAAGACTTGGCAATAATAAATGGCGAACCATTTAAGCCAACAAGCAAAGGAAAATTGAGTCCAAAGTGATGATTGGAGTATTCGCCAAAAGGCAGCTTCAATTTTTTGGCTAATTTCCAGCTGGGAATTTTTTGCATTGCTTCCACTTCTTCAGACGTTGCAATACCTCTTTCAAGCAAGTCGCGCAAGAGGATATTGGCAAGTTGCCCCACTTTCAACTTTTTGCATTTCTGTAAAAGTTTTTCTGTAAAAACAACGTAATTATCCGATAAATCTAAATCGTCGTAATCGTTATCAACGATTGGTACATTTTTTTTAGTCGGTAAAGATGATTCTTTTATGGTCGTTGGTGATGAAGTCTCTGCAATATATTTTTTAATAATTTCTTCAATTAACTCGTCAGGGCTAATATTTCTAGCTTTTACAACCGAAATAAAATCTCCGAGAAGTTCATAATCAATAGAAAAAGTAACATCTGTTTTCATTAGAATACCTCCTATATTATTTTTTTAAAATTATAATAAAAATAATATAGCTTGTCAAGGCAACTTTTCGCAGATATTTTTGCCATATTAAATTTTCAAGGAGCCAACTGGTAATTACAATCACGCAGTTATTATTACATTAATTGCTAATTTTTTATCAGACCTTTCTAATTTTTATGGCTCAATAATAGATGTTGCAAAAAAAAATAACAAGTGGTAACTGAGATTAATGAGCTACCACTTGCCGATTAGTACATAGGTTATTGAAAATGCATTCACTATCCGAATGTTTAACTTTGCCAAAATTCGCCGTTCAAAATATCAACGCAGGAAATATAACCTTCTTTCTTTAAGGAGTCTTTGGCGCGTGTATCAAGCAACAAAATATTTTTGTGCGGTATCCTCACCGGCTTTAAGGTATCCAACTCCGGACAGTTCGATAAAATTTCCATAACTTTGCGCGGGCTTTTATGTCCAACAATAATTACTGCATTGCCGTCGTAGTCTTTATAAAAATTATTATTTCCCCAAATTAAATCGATTTTATTATTTTCTTGTTTTTCAATAGGTATTTTAATATTTATTCCTGCGTGGCAAAAAATATAATTTCTGCCACTAATTTTTAATTTGTATAAACATGGCGTATTGCTTAAAAAGTCGTGAATTTGTTTAACGAGTGAGGGCTCTTTTTGTGCGGCATTATATAATTCTTCTGCTGCATCAAATTCGCCTTTGAAAATGACATTTGGATTATTAGCGTCGAAAGAGTCAAGAAACATATCGTCCATATTGCCGCGTAAAATTACAACATTTTTATTTTTATTTTGCTCCATGATCCAGCGCAGAACATTTAAATTTTGATCTCCGCCTTCGACGTAATCGCCGAGAAAAATCACCAAATCATCATCAGAAACGGAAATTTTATCCCAAAGTGAAACTAATTTGCTAAAACAACCGTGAACGTCTCCAATAGCCAAAATTCTTTTATAATCGGTGTTGTTGATTTTTGGAATCAAATCTTCAACATTTTGTAAAAAATTTTTATCTTCCATTAGAAAATCTCCTTTTGAATTAATGACTCTTAAAATATTTTTGTTTGAAGAAATTCCATATCGCTCAAATTTAACAATCATTCGCATCTTTTTCTATTGTTCTCTTTGATTTTTCAAATTTAGCCAACTCTCTTTTTAATTTTTCAGCCTGTTAAAGTTTTTCTGTGCCGACGCCGTTTTCAAGCATAAAGACGATGAATTCAATCCTGAAGATTTTAGCTAAATGAATAAATTTTCTCTAAATATAAACCTCTCGCCGCGTTATGCAACGAGAGGTTCATTCTAATTGGAGCTATACTAGAGCTATAATCGTGACTTATAAACGAGGCTCAGTGCTCCTGCAAGATCACGTCTGTTCTTGCTATCATCATAATTCTACAAAGATAATTACTGACTTGGGAGGTTATGCTCCCATTCGTCCATAATAATCACCTCCTTGATTCACTGTCGAAACTAAACCTGTTGAATCAAGTTTGCAATGTAATAATACAGGTTGTAAAAACACATGTCAAGTGGTCACGGCGTACCACTTACCCATTTAGTACATATGTTATTTTATTGTCGCCGGAGTAATATCAAAAATTGCTGAAATATTGTTGTGGTGATACTTTGTAAAAAAGATTCTATACCGGTTCTAATACCTCCATTTCTTTTTGTAAGCAAATTTTACAAAATTGAAAGGCGCAAAAATAGCAAAATAAATCAGTGATATACGTTTTTTGATATGAAGGATAAAAAATTTTTAGCGCGTATTTATCAATAAAAAGGAAAATGGGAGGTTGATTTTATGCAATTTGATGACTTTGACGAAGATGACTTTGACAACGAGGTATTATGGGACAACGAAAAAATTGTAAATGGTTTTGAATATGTAGTCAATGAAGACAACGATGAAATTATTATAACCGGATATACTGGATCAGATACTAAAGTTGTTATTCCGATAATGATGAATGATTTGCCGGTAACGGAAATTGGCGAGAGTACTTTTTCTGGTTGCAGTAGCTTGACAGAGATTGTTATTCCAGAAGGAGTAACAAAAATTGGCGAGAGGGCTTTTTCTTTGTGCAGGAGTTTGACAGAGATTAAAATTCCTGAAAGTGTAACTGAAATTGGCGAGAGTGCTTTTGAGGGTTGCAGTTGTGCCCCTTCTCGATTTGACGGACAATAAATATACTCTTAAAATAGAGAAAAGAGGTACAAAAAAATGAATGAACATTTGAAAGGCAATAAGTATGG